>DATAQP010000494.1:0-8234 GCA_036264595.1 Allostellaceae bacterium | reverse complement strand
CCGAGCCGCCGCACCTTCTCCATCCCGAGATGGCGGCGCGGCGGCTCCCGGCGGTATCAACGAGTCCTTCATGATCGGCCCGATCGACGCGCCGGCGACGCCTTATTTGACGGGACCACAGGGGGGCAAGCATTTCGCCGCCAATCTCTGGCCGGCGGCCCCGACGGCGCTGCGGCCGATGTGGAGCGAGTATTACCGGGTGATGGCGGGGCTGGCGGCGGAGGTCATGCGCCTCTTTGCCGCCGCCCTCGACCTCGCCGATGTCGATTTCTTCGCTGACAAGATCGACCGCCACATCAGCCGCTTGCGCGTCCGTAACTACCCGGCGCCACGCGCGCCGGCGGCGCTCGGGCAGCTGCGCGCCGGCGCGCATACCGATTGCGGCCGCCTGACCATCCTGAAGACCGAGGCCCGGCCGGACGGCCTGCAGGTAGCCGGCCCGGACGGAACGTGGCTCGACGTTCCCATCGTCGAGGGCACGTTCATCGTCAATATCGGGCGATCTGATGGCGCGCTGGACCAACGACCGCGCTGATCGAGTGCCGCCGACCTGCCGACCTGCCGAGTGGCCGGTGGGGTGGCCAAATATCCGCCGGTCACCTCGGGCGAGCATCTGCGCCAGCAGCTCATGCGCACGCAGAAGGCCCTCACCTCCGTTTGCGACGATTAGGGAAAGGTCAGATCAGTCGGCCGACGAGCTGATCGCCGGCTCAGGCTCCGGTTCCGATGCGGCGGCAGCGCGCTGCGCCGCGCTCGACCGTTCCGCTCTGGCGAGAGCGCGGCGCACGGCGAGCAGAAGATCGTTGCCGACGATCGGCTTGAAGACGAATTCCTTGACGCCGATCTGCCGCGCGCGCTGCTCGTCGGCCTCGTCGCTGAAGCCGGTCGCCATGATGATCGGTATATCGGCGCGGGTTTGCAGGATGCTCCAGGCGAGCTCCTCGCCGCTCAGCCGCGGCATCGAGCGGTCGGTCAGGACGAGGTCCCATTTCTCGGGCGTCCGCCGGAAGGTGGCGAGCGCCTCCTCCGGATCGGAGAAGCCGACGACGTCATAGCCCGAGCGGACCAGGATCGCCTGCGTCGCGTCGAGCAGCGAGCGGTCGTCGTCGACGAGCAGGATATGCTCGTTGCCGGACATGCTGATCGCGGCGGCCGGAGCGCTGGCGACTGCGTCGTTGTCCTCGCAGACCGGCAGATAGACCTCGAAGACGGTGCCCTGGGCGACGCTGCTGGCGACCGAGACGACTGCCTTGTGGTTGCGCAGGATGCCGTGCACGGCGGCGAGGCCGAGGCCGGTGCCCTTGCCGACCTCCTTGGTCGTGAAGAACGGCTCGAAGATGCGCATCATCGTCGGCCGGTCCATGCCGCAGCCATTGTCCTCGATGGTGATGCGGCAATGGCGGCCGGGGTTGAGGCCGCCGACCCACATGCGCGACCACGAGCTGCCGCGGTCGCTCGGTCCGAAGAGCGGCTGGCTGACCTTGCCGACGAAGCTGCTCAGCGAGGCATCGGCCGGGGTCACCGGCACGGTCGTCACCGATATGCGGATCGTACCCTTGTCCTCGCCGATAGCCTGGGCTGCGTTCATGCAGAGGTTGAGCAGCACCTGATGGAGCTGGGTCGGGTCGGCGGCGGCGTAGACCTTTTCGAACTGCTCGGTGACCAGCTTGATGTTGGCCGGCACCGACGAGCGGATGAGGTCGATGCTGTCGGCCATCGCCTTGTCGATCTCGATCGGCTTCAGGGTGAACTCGGCGTGACGGCTATAAGTCAGGATCTGCTGGACGAGCGCCTTGGCCCGGTCGCCCGCCTTCATGATCTGCTGCAGCCGCTCGTGGATGGCGTCCTTCTGCGGCAGGTCCTCGAGCAGGAGGAAGCAATTGCCGAGAATGCTGCCGAGGATGTTGTTGAAGTCATGGGCGATGCCGCCGGCCAGCGTACCGATCGCCTGCATCTTCTGCGAGGCATGGAACTGCTCGCGCAGACGGCTGCGCTCCTCCTCGGCGACCACCCGCTCGGTGATGTCGGAATAGATCTTGACGAAGGAGCCGTCGGCCAGCGCGATGTAGCGCGTCTCGATCGCCGTGCCGTTCGGCCGTCGCCGCTCGATGCGCTTCTGGCCGCCATAGAGGTCGCGCAGATCGGCCAGGATGCCGAGCTGCCGGTCGACATGCTGTGCCACCTCGCCCTCGCCGTACTCGCTGCGCTCGGCGTTGTAGGCGACGATCTCGCGATAGGAGCGGCCCGGGACCACGAAGCCGGGTGGGAATTCATGCATGCTGATGAAAAGCTCGTTGCAGGTCTGCAGCCGCGCGTCGGCGTCGAACACGGCGATGCCCTGGTCGATGCTGTCGAACGTCGTCTGCAGCAGCGCCGATTTCTGCGTCAGCTCGAGCTCGCGCTGCTTCAGCTCGGTGATGTCGGTATGGACGCCGACGATCCGTCCGTCCGAGGTCAGGCGCTCGCTGATCTTGAGGGAGCGGCCGCCGCTGAGCTGGCTTTCGAAGGAGGCACCGGGGGCGCGATGGCTGCGCACGCAGTCGGCGATCCATTCTTCGACCTTGTCGGGGGCGACCGAGATGCCGCCCCTCGCTACGGCGTGGCGCAGCAGCTCCTCGAACCGCACGCCGATCTTGATCACCTCGGCGATCGGCGGATGGAGCTCCTTGTACCGCTCGTTGAGCAGCGCGACGCGGTCTTCCTGGTCGTAGATGATGAAGCCTTCCGAGATGCTTTCGATCGCCAGGACGAGCTCGGAACGGGCGCCTTCGGCCGCCTGCTCGGCATCGCGGGCCTGGATCACCAGCCGTCGGCTCTTGAGGATCTGCCGGTGCAACAGGAGGAACAGCACGATGCCGGCAGCCAGCACGGCGACGAACAGGCTGAGCAGCTGATAGTAGATGTCCTCGTGGCTCCGCCGTTCCGCCGCCAGTGTCGTGTTATCGAATAAAAGGGCGTTGCGCACCATCTCGCGCAGCGGCTCGTGCAACGCCGAGAAGGCCTGCCGGAGATTGGCGAGCTCGGCGCGGTCGTCGCGCGATACCTTGGCGAGTGCCGGCTCGAGCTCCTCCAGTCGCTTCGACAGCGCCGTCGCCGCCTCGACCAGCCCGTCGACCAGGCGGAGCTGCTCCGATTGCTGGCCTTTCAGCAGGACGGGCAGCCGGCTCCAGAAGATCTCGAAACGGTCGACCAGCACATCCTTGGTCATCGGCGTGTCGTTGAGCGCGAACTGGTCGAATGCCTCGATGAAATTGAGGTATTCGATCTCGGTCTGCGCCAGGAACCAGATATTGACGCGGCTCTGCCGCTCGATCAGGTCTTTCTGCTTGAACAGGGTGAGGAACAGAAAAAAGATCGCGACGAAGAAGATGGCGCTCGCCAGCGCAAGAATAGCATAGCGGCTGAGAACGCCGCCTGCCTGCACTTGACTACCGTCGGTTGCCATCTTTTCGTCTGCGTCGGTCAACGGCCGCTCCTAGTTGATCTGTATTTCCTTCACCTGCCACACCCATTTGTTCTGCGTCTGCTTGTTGTTCAGCTCCGGGAATTCCTCCGCCGGATAGATGATCCATAGCGGCCCCTTGTCCTTGACCCGCAGGGCCTGTCCATCCATCCGATAGGCGAGGATCACCGGGAAGTTTTTGAAATCCGACATCGGAATGTCGACTTTATAGTCGTTGAGCGCGACGACGGTAACCTTGTCCCCGGCGGCGCCGACCTGATTGAACAGATCCTTCATCAGCACGCCCTCGAAGACCGGTTGTCCCTCGGTCCAGGCGGTGGACGTCTTCCGCCGCGAGATGCCGAGCTTCTCCAGCATCGGCAGATCGAACTGGGCGCGATTGCCGGCATTGGTATTGGTGATCTTGCCGGTGATCTCGAGGAGGATGCGCTCCTGCGGCGCCGGCAGAGTACCGGCCTGCGCAGCGCAGCCGGCGAACAGGATGGCGACCCCAAGCATTCTTGTGAGGTTTTTCAACAAGGTGATCATCTTTATCTTCATCCTTTACGAGACACCGGCGACTTCGATTTACCAAGATCGCTCGGGCGGTTACCCGAGGTGGCGGCTACCGCCGCGCCTGGCAGGACCGGCTTCGGCGTCGACCCATCGACGTCGCGCGCGTGGCGGTAGGTGAGTAGCGTAACCAAGGTGAGCCCCGCGAGGATAGCGAATACCAGCGCATAGGCCATCATCGCCTCCTCGCCATGCCGATGCGGGAAGGCATCGACGACGGCGCCGGTGACGGCCTGGATGATGGCCGCGCCGCCCATCAGCGCGGTATTGAGCGCCGTCGTGCCGCGGCCGGCGAGCTCGTCGGGAAAAAGCGCGAGGCCATGCGCCATGACCACTAGGCTATAGGCGCCAAAGAAACCGAACAGGCAGAGCAGGGTGATCGTCCACCAGAGCGGCCCACCGGGATCGAGGGCGAGGGCCACGAGGACCACTGCGGTGGTGCACCCGCCAAAGGTGGTGAGGGCGCGGCGCGAGGTGAAATAATGGTCGAGCCTGCCATAGGCCAGCGTGCCGACGATCATCGACAACGCCATCAGCGAGAGCACGTTGCCGCGGGCGATCGAGGTGAGCCCGTAGACCTCGTAGAGATACGGGCCACCCCACAGCCCGACAATCGAGATGAACGAGGCGTAGCCGACGGCGACCATCGGGAAGACCAGGCAGAGATCGCGCGCCCGAAAGATCTTGCCGAGCCCGCGCGCCACCTGGAGCAGCGTTTCGGGCTCGCGGTCGTGATAGGGGTGATCGGGCGGCGCGTCGCGGGCGACGCCGAAGAAGAATCCGGCGAGCAGCGCCGTGATGATCGCGAGGCCGACGAAGGTCGAACGCCATCCCCAGGCGGTCACCGAGGCGGCCAGCGGCAGCGTCGCGGCCAAATTGCCGGCATTGGCGAAAGCGAACAAGGTCGCCATGGCGCCGGCAAAGCGCGCTCGCGGATACCAGCGCGCAAGGATGACGAGCGAACCGACCATCAGCCCGGCGCAGCCGACGCCGATCAGCAGCCGACCGGCGACCAGCTCGAACAATGTATCGCCGGCGGCGAACAAGAGCGAGCCGGCGACGGCGAGCAGCAGCAGCGACGACATGATCATGCGCGCGCCGAAACGGTCGAGCAGCACGCCGAGCGGAATCTGCATCACGGCGAAGACGAAGAAGAACGAGCTCGACAGCACGCCGATATCCTCGGCGCTCATCCCGAGATCGGACATGAGGCTGGGCGCGATCACCGCATTCGACGACCGGAAGAACTGGCTGAGAATGACGAGCGGCGTGACGGCGCACAGAATCCAGCGCACCTGCCGCGCCGTCGTGTCCGGCGTCCGGTTAAATTGCCCCAGCGGCTGCTCCGACATTGGCTGAAGCCCGCTCATCGATCGGTTGGCGGGCGGGCTGAAAGGTTCTGAGCGCATCTCGACGCCCCCCACGCCGTTTCTGCGTATGCCTCTAAGCGTGTACCACCGTATCATTGTTTTTCTCAATTCGGGAATCGGACAAACATAAGTTTCCCCTAGGTTGAACTGTTCGTAAAACGTTCGGTGGTGAATGGCAATGGTTTAATCGGGCGTCTATTGCGTTTTAGTGAAGTCGGACAGTATAGGGCGAAAACCGTTAATAATGATCGGCAAGCGTCAGGTATATTCCGCCGGGCAGAACCGATTTCGGGGCGGCCGATGCCGCTGCTGGTCCGCTCACCCCATCGCCTGGCGTTTCCACAGCGCCCAGGGCCGCTCGATCACTTTATCGTTGGCGGCCGCAGCCTTGGCAGCCTCCTCGGGATCGAGAAAGGTCGCCTCGCCGAGCCGCAGCGCATCCAACTGCAGCCCGGCGTTGAGCGCCGCATAGATCGAGCGATAGACGACCTGCTTGATCGAGCCGCCGACTATCGTCGCGCCGTGGCCGCGCATCAGGACGATCGGCTTGTCCGCCAGCGAGACGGCGAGCGCTTTGCCGAGGTTGGGGGTGCGGATCAGCATGTCGGTCATGCCGCCGGCGTCGCGGATCTCAAAGACCGGCGCGCCGACGCCGAGAAAGCCGCTCATGTGGTAGATCGGCCGCAGCTTCGCCTTGGTGGCGCCGAACGGGATGAGCTGCGGCGCGTGGCAGTGGATCACTGCGACGACGTCGGGCCGCGCCTTGTAGATCTCGCCGTGAATGAAGCGTTCGCTGTAGTAATTCCCGCTGTCATCGCCGAGTGCATTGCTGTCGAGATCAAAGGTCAGGATGTCTGCCGCGGTCACCAGCCCGGGCGCCAGGTTCCGCGCCAGCAGATATTTGCTCGGATCCTTGTCGTGGCGGACGCTGATATGGCCGAACGCGTCGACGATCTTCTGGTCGAAGATGATGCGATTGCCGACGACCAGCTCCTCGACGAGGTCGCGAGAGGGCGGCGGGACGGCAGGGCTCGACCGGGTCATGAAACGCTCCTGAGCGGGTGGGGTGGATCGCTGCGATGCGATCCGGGTTGGCGAATTGGCGGCGGCAAGCCATGGTAGCATCGCCATGCGAAAGTTGCGCAAGCCCGCCCGGCCGGATCGCGCATCGCTCGCCCCTGCAATGGCCCGCCGCGCAAGAACGCGGCAGGTCGGCAATAAGTCCCATCCTTCAGCCAGGAGCCACGGATGCCCATCCCCGCCGTGATGCATGAACGGCTCAGACTACCCGTCATCGGTGCGCCGATGTTCATCGTCTCGGTTCCCGCGCTCGTCATCGCGCAATGCCAGGCCGGCATCGTCGGCTGCTTTCCGGCGCTCAACGCCCGGCCCAAGGAAATGCTTGAGATCTGGATCGTCGAGATCAAGGAGGCCCTCGCAGCCTTCGAGGCGGCTACCGGCCGCAAGGCGGCGCCCTTCGCCGTCAATCAGATCGTCCATGCCTCGAACGATCGCCTCGAGCACGACGTCGCGGTCTGCGTCCGCCAGCGCGTGCCGATCGTCATCACCAGCCTGCGCCCACCCTCCGAGGTGGTCGAGGCGGTGCATTCCTATGACGGCATCGTCCTGCATGACGTGATCTCGATCCGCCACGCCGAGAAGGCGCTCGAGCAGGGCGTCGATGGGCTCATCCTGGTCTGCGCCGGCGCGGGCGGCCATGCCGGCACGCTGAGCCCCTTCGCGCTCGTCTCCGAAATACGCCGCTTCTATGACGGCATGGTGATCCTCTCCGGTGCGATCACCAATGGACGCGCCATCCTCGCCGCCCAGGCGATCGGCGCCGATCTCGCCTATATCGGCACCCGCTTCATCGCCACCAGCGAGGCCAATGCCGCGGAGGGCTACAAGCGCATGCTGGTCGAGAACGCCGCCAAGGATATTGTCTATACCGATGCGATTTCCGGCGTGCACGGCAACTATCTGCGCCCCAGCCTGGTCGCCGCCGGGCTCGATCCCGACAATCTGCCGGAGGGTGGCAAGGGCAAGATGAATTTCGCTGCCCGCGAGCGCAACCGGCCGACCGCTTGGCGCGACATCTGGGGGGCCGGGCAGGGGCTCGGCAGCATCGACGACGTGCCGACAGTAGCCGTGCTGGTCGAGCGGCTGCGTGCAGAATATGCCGAAGCCGGACGCGCGTTCGACGCGGCGCGCCTCACGATCGAGTAGCGCGCGCCGCCCGGCGTCAGTGAGGACCGGCGATGCGCCGCGCCGCGAGGATGCGATCGAAGGCGGCGATCCGCGCCGCCACACGGCCGAAGACGCTGTCCGCGGGATAACGCCCGTCGGCATCGGCGCTGCCCGCCGGCCGACCGAGCAGGAGCGCCAGCGCGTCCTCGACGCTCGCCACCGACCAGAGGTGGAAGCGGCCTTCGGCGATCGCGGCGGCGACGTCGTCGCGCAGCACGAGATTGACCCGATTGGCTTCCGGCACGATGACGCCTTGCGTTCCGGTGAGGCCTCCGGAGGCCGCTGCGCAGACGCGGAAGAAGCCCTCGATCTTCCAGCGCGCGCCGCCGATCGCCTGGACGCGACCGACCTGGCTGACCGAGCCGGTGATCGCTACGTCCTGACGGATCGGCAGCTGCGCCAGGTCGGACAGCACGGCAATCAGTTCGGCGAGCGAGGCGCTGTCGCCCTCGACCCCGCCATAGGTCTGCTCAAAGGTGATCGAGCATGAGAAGGACGGCGGATGGGTCTGGCCGAAGCTTCCGGCCAGGAAACCCTGCAGCACCATGGCGCCCTTCTGCTGGATCGGGCCGCCAAGCTCGACGTCGCGCTCGATGTTGATG
>DATAQP010000481.1:0-5627 GCA_036264595.1 Allostellaceae bacterium | reverse complement strand
TGTCGGTGCGTCAGACTTTCGGAATCGACAGCGATCTCCAGGTGCCGGCCTTCTCGAAGGCAAACGACTACGTGCCGGAGTTCGACGATGCGTACCGCTTCGATCGCGACACGACGCTCGCGATCCTCGCCGGCTTCGCGCATAACCGGCGCGTCATGATCCAGGGCTATCACGGCACCGGCAAATCGACGCATATCGAGCAGGTGGCGGCGCGCCTCAACTGGCCCTGCATCCGCGTCAATCTCGACAGCCATATCAGCCGCATCGACCTCATCGGCAAGGATGCGATCGTGCTGCGCGACGGCATGCAGATCACCGAGTACAAGGAGGGCATCCTGCCGTGGGCGCTGCAGCACCCGACCGCGCTCGTCTTCGACGAGTACGATGCCGGCCGCCCCGACGTCATGTTCGTCATCCAGCGCGTCCTTGAGGTCGAGGGCAAGCTCACCCTGCTCGACCAGAACAAGGTGATCCGCCCGCACCCCGCGTTTCGCCTGTTCTCGACGGCGAATACCGTCGGGCTCGGCGATACCACCGGCCTCTATCACGGCACGCAGCAGATCAACCAGGGCCAGATGGACCGCTGGAATATCGTGGCGACCCTCAACTACCTGCCGCACGACGCCGAGGTCGAGATCGTCCTCGCCAAGGCGCCGAGCTATGACAGCGACGATGGCCGCAAGACGATCAGCGCCATGGTGGCGCTCGCCGATCTGACGCGCGCCGGCTTCATCAACGGCGACATCTCGACCGTGATGTCCCCGCGCACGGTCATCACCTGGGCCGAGAATGCGAAGATCTTCAACGACATCGCCTTCGCCTTCCGGGTCACCTTCCTGAACAAGTGCGACGAGATCGAGCGTGCCACGGTGGCCGAGTACTATCAGCGCTGCTTCGGCACCGAGATGACGGAGAGCGGCATCAAGGCGACGTTGGTCTGAATGTCGGGGGTCTGAGCATCTCAATGAGCGAGAGGGAGTCCCCGGCGGAAGTCTTCAAGCGCTCGACGGCGGCGACGGTGCGCGCCATCGCCGAGCGCGGCGACGTCCAGGTGACCTATGGCACCGAGCCGGCGAGCGCCGCCGGCGGCCGCGTCAAGCTGCCGACGCCGGGGCGCGAGATCTCGCTCGAGGAGGCGGCGCAGTATCGCGGCGCCGCCGACGCCGTCGCGCTCCGCCTGCGCTACCACGACGAAGCGGTGCATCAGCGCCGCATGCCGGCCGGCGAGACGGCGCGCGCCGTCTTCGATGCGGTCGAGCAGGCGCGCGTCGAGGCGCTCGGCGCGCAGCGCATGGTCGGCGTCGCCAACAATCTGACGGCGATGCTCGACGAGCGCTATCGCCGCCAGGGCTACGAGCGGATGACCGAGCGCAGCGACGTGACGCTCGCCGAGGCCGTCCGCCTCTTGACCCGCGAGCAGCTCACCGGCGAGGCGCCGCCGCGCGCCGCGCGCAAGGTCGTCGACAGCTGGCGGCCCTTCCTCGAAGGCAAGATCGGCAAGGACATCGTCGATCTCGAGCGCGCGATGCGCGACCAGGAAACCTATGGCAAGGTGGCGCGCCGTTTGATCCAGGATCTCGATCTCGGCGACAGCGCCGAGGCCGACAGCAACGACGAGGCCGAGGGCGAAGGCGACGAGGCCGAGAACAGCGAGGGCCAGAGCGAGGGCGGCGAGAGCTCGGCCGCCGGCAGCCAGGCCGCCCTCGAAGGCGGCACGCCGGACGGTAGCGAGGACGGCGAGGATGCCGGCGGCGAGGAAGCCGAAGGCGAGATGATGCCGGGCACCGGCGACGAGGATCCGAGCAAGCCGGGACGGCCCGGCATGCTGCCGCGCAACGCCGCGGGCGGCTCGGACCAGGAGTTCTACAAGGCCTTCACCACCGCCTGCGACGAGACGGTCGAGGCCGAGGAATTATGCGACGCCGACGAGCTGACCCGGCTGCGCCATCTCCTCGACCAGCAGCTCGCCCATCTGCAGAGCGTCATCGCCCGCCTCGCCAACCGGCTGCAGCGCCGCCTGATGGCGAAGCAGACGCGGGCCTGGGAGTTCGATCTCGACGAGGGCGTGCTCGACGCGGCGCGGCTCTCGCGCATCGTCACCAACCCGACCTTCCCGCTCTCCTACAAGGTCGAGAAGGAAACCAATTTCCGCGATACCGTGGTCAGCCTGCTGATCGACAATTCCGGCTCGATGCGCGGCCGGCCGATCACCGTCGCCGCGATGAGCGCCGACATCCTCGCACGCACGCTCGAGCGCTGCGGCGTCAAGGTCGAGATCCTCGGCTTCACGACGCGGGCCTGGAAGGGGGGCCAGTCGCGCGAGAAATGGATCGCCGCCGGCAAGCCGGCCAATCCCGGCCGCCTCAACGATCTCCGGCACATCATCTACAAGCCGGCCGACGCGCCGTGGCGGCGGGCGCGGCGCAGCCTCGGCCTCATGCTGCGCGAGGGCATCCTCAAGGAGAACATCGACGGCGAGGCGCTCCTCTGGGCGCATGCGCGGCTGATGGCGCGGCCCGAGCAGCGCCGCATACTGATGGTCATCTCGGACGGCGCGCCGGTCGACGATTCGACGCTCTCGGTCAATCCCGGCAACTATCTCGAGCGTCATCTGCGCGAGGTCATCACCGAGATCGAGCGCTTCTCGCCGGTCGAGCTGATGGCAATCGGCATCGGCCATGACGTCACGCGCTATTACCGCCGCGCCGTCACCATCGTCGACGCCGAGCAGCTCGGCGGCACGGTCATGGAGAAGCTCGCCGAGCTCTTCGACGAGGAGCCGCACCAGGCGCGCACTGCCCAGAGCCGGGGCCGCCGCGCCGGATAGGCTCTCAGGCTACGGCCGTATCCTTCGCCTGCGCGCGATCGCGCTCCTCTCAGCTCCCCGGCAGGTCGTGGATGTCGGCGAAGAAGAGGTCATTCCACGAGTCCGGCTTGACCGGGATGCGCCCGACGCGATTCATGAAATCGGCGAACATGGCAACCTTGAACGGCACGATCGTGTAGTCGAAATCGGGATCGCTCACCATCTTGGTCATCGCCTCGAGCGAATTCTTCTTGTCGTTGGCAAGGCTGAGATAGATCGCGGCGGCCTTGGCCGGGTCGTTCTTGATCAGCGCGTTGGCCTCGCGCTGCGCGGCGATCACCGCGGCGTAGAGCTTGGGATTGCCGTCGTGAAAGCGCTTGGTGGTGATCAGCACGCCATTCATGTGCGGGCCGCCGAGCACGTCATAGGATTTGAGGACGACGTGAATGGACGGGTCGGCCATCTCCTCCCAGTAATAGGGGGCGACGCCGAAATGAGCGTTGATCTCAGTCTTGCCGGAAAGCAGGGCGAGCGCCGCCTGCGGATGCGTCATCGTCACCGTCAGGCGATCGAGTCTGTCATAATTGGCCTCGCCATAGATTTGTGCCGCCGCCATCTCGAGGACGAGGGCCTGGATGGTCATCTTGACCGCCGGCATGGCGATGCGGTCGGCGTCGGAGAAATCCTTCAGCGTCTTCACCGCCGGGTTGCGCGACATGAGATAGAACGGCATCGACTGCGCCAAGACCGGCTGTCTCTGCATGCTTCTCGACGAGCTTTTCGCTCTCCATCACCATGAGCGGCAGATAGGGCAGACCGTATTGCTTGACGATCTTGACCTCCGTCTGCTCGGCGGCGGCGGGCGCCGCGTGGCAGGCGAATGCGATGGTCAGCAGCGCGGCAATTGCCAGCAGGCGCATGCGATGATCCTCCCCGAAGACCGGCTTATCGCGCGCCGGGCGTCAAATTCTGCGGGAGCCCATCGGTCGCGCCACGCTTAAAATCGGCGCATCCTATTCGGCAGACGGCGCGCCGCCTCATGCCGCGAGGGCTGCAGCCTGCCTCGTCGAATCCGGTGTCCCGCCTGCCGCACGGCACCCAGCGGACGCTCAGGCGGCGCCGTATGTCTTGAACCAGGCGAGCATCCGGTTCCAGCCGTCCTTGGCCGCCTCCGGGCGATAGCTCGGCCGATAGTCGGCGTTGAAGCCGTGCGGCGTGTCGGGATAGATGACGATCTCGGCAGGCTTCTTCGCGGCCGCGAGCGCCGCTTTCAGTTTCTCGACCTGCTCGACCGGGATGCCGGGATCGGTGCCGCCGTAGAGGCCGAGAACAGGCGCCTTCAGATCGGCCGCCACGTCGATCGCGTTCTTCGGATGGAGTTCATTGACCGGAAAGGCCAGCGGTCCGTACCACGCCACTGCTGCCTTGAGGTTCGGGTTATGCGCCGCATAGAGCCACACCGTCCGTCCACCGCGGCAGAATCCTGTGATGCCGAGTCGATTGGCGTCAGCCTTGCCGGTCCCCTTGGCCCAGGCGACGGTGGCATCGAGATCTGACATCTCCTGCGCGTCCGGCGTCTTGCCGACGAAATCGCGCATTGCCGTCTGCACGTCCGGGGCCTTGCTGATGTCGCCGAGGCGCGCAAAAACCTCTGGCGCGATCGCCATGCAGCCGAGCTTGCCGAGGCGGCGGCAGACATCCTTGATGTGCTCGTGGACGCCGAAAATCTCCTCGACGACGAGGATCACGGGGAATGGTCCGCCCGAAATTCGGCATCGCGCGGTAGGCCGGAAGACTGCCACCAACGACCGGGATCTGCACCTCGCCGGCGGTGAGACCGTTCGTGTCGGTGGTGATCACGCTCTGCGCCATGACGGGCTGGACCGCCAGGGCGAAGCCGCTCGCGAGGCTGGTCATGACGAAGCCGCGGCGGGAGAAATCGGTCTTGGCGACAAGGCTTTTAACTTGCGATTCCAAGGTGTCCATGAGCCCGCTCCCTTTTTTTCTGCACTTGGTGGGTGCGCAGAACATATACCAGGCGTGGAAGTTGAACGAAGCGCGGCCGTAGCGCTCACCGTGAAGTGATCACGACCGCTCGCCACGCCGCCGCGCATAATGCCGACGCGCCTTCGCGCGGTTGCCGCAGGCCTCCATCGAGCACCAGCGGCGACCGTGATTGGGGCTCGTATCGAGAAAGAGCCAGCCGCAATCGGTGCCGCCGCACAACCGCATGCGCGCCAGCTCGGGCGCGGTGAGGAGCTCGGCGACGATCTGCGCCAGGCGCTCGAGAATGCGGCTCAGCGGCTCCGCCCGCGCGGCGCTGCGCCAGCCGTAGAGCTCGCCGAGCGCGACGATCTCGCTCTTCGGCGGAAAGCGCCGCAAGGCATCGTTGACGATGGCGATGTCGGCCCGTCGCCCTGGCTTGCCGAGGGCGCGGGCAAGAAAGAGCCGATGGGCGGCTTCGCGCAGGACACGGGCGCTGCGCAGCAAGGCGGCGGCGCGGGCGGGCTCGTCGAGCGCGCGGCGGCGGAGCTGCGCCGCTTCCGCCGCGTCGAGGAGCCCCGCATAACCGGCCCATTCGAGCAGCGCCGGATAGCTGACGAGATATTCCTCCGGCGCCGGTCGGCCCCGCCAGTCGACGGTGTTGACGAAGTCGAGCGCCGCATGCCCGCCGATACGCTGCAGCGCGGCGAGGGTTTTCGTCGGGGCTGCCGCGTAGATGACGTCGCTCTCGGTGCCTCCTCGCATCTAACCATCATACCGGTTGACGGCGGTCAGCGGCAATCCTAACCTCTATACAGGTTAGATAAACAAATGCGAT
>DATAQP010000441.1:0-13372 GCA_036264595.1 Allostellaceae bacterium | reverse complement strand
CCATCGCGATCGGCTGGCATTCATAGCCGGTCTTGGCGAGCTCGGCCCGGAGCAGCTTGGCGGCGTCCGGCTTGACGAAGATACGGCTTTCGAAATCAAGTCCCGGCGACAGGCCGAGATAGGCGTGGGTCGGGCGGGCGAAGCAATAGACGCAGCCATGCTCGCAGCCGCGATAGGGGTTGATCGAGCGATCGAATCCGACATCCGGCGAGGTGTTGCGGGCGATGATCGTCCGGGTGCTGTCGACGATGAGGTTGGTTTGCAGCGGCGCCGGCGCCTCGTCCGCGCCGCCCCAGCCATCATCGAAGGCGACGCGCTGCTCGGGCTCGAAGCGGCCGACCGCGTTGCTCAGTGCGCCGCGCCCCTTGCGCGCCAGGGTGAGATCGAAGGTTCCCATGGGCCGAATGTGGCATCAGGATTAGAACATTTCAAGAACAAATTCTCTCGGCACGCCGCAAACCGTCGAGCGGACAAGCCGCTCGTACTATGAACACCGGCCATAAATCGTCAGGAGATCATGCCCTTAGAAATCGAGCGCCGGCTCGCGGAGCCATTCCTCGCGCGTTGCGGCGACCATCTCCGGCGCGAAGAATGCCGCGACGCGGCTTCGGATATGGGCGAGGAGGACGGGATCGACGCGATCCTGCGACCAGTCGGGGCTGGTCGCGGCGGCGACGCGCCAGCGCGCGCACCACATCATGGTGCGCAGCCACGTGAGCCGTCGGCTCGGCCCCAGCAGCGGGCGCAGGCGTGTCGCCAGAACGGGATCGATACGCGCCAGATAATGGCGATAGAAAGCGATGATCTCTTGGCGCGACAGCATCGCCTGGACATCGAGATCCCAGCTCGTCGAGGTCGGCAGGCTGCAATGCGCGAGGTCGATCGCCGGCGAGCCGTAGAGCGCCTTTTCGAGATCGACCAGAACGGCGCTGCCATCACCCCTGACGATGAAGTTGCCGGGATGCGTGTCGGTGCCGACGAGCCGGATCGGCTGGTCGGCGATGGCGGTCTCGGCCGCCCACCTTCGCGCCCATGCGAGCTCGGCGAGGAGAATGTCGCGCGTCGCCGCCGGCAGGTCGGGGTCGTCGAGCGCCGGCACCTGCCGCTCGATGACCGCCAGCGTGCCGGCGATCGGCCCCGACAGCGAATGGTCGACAAGGGGCGGCCGCGCCGCCGAGGCAGGCAGGGGTAGCGCATGCAGCCGCGCCAGCGCCTCGGCGAGCGCCGGCATGTCGTCCGGCAGGCGTGGCGGCCTCCCCTCGATTGCCTCGACGAGGAGCGCGCCGCGCGGCAGCGCAGCGGTGATGGGCAGCACGGCATGAAGGCGCGGCGTCGCACCCGATTGCTCGGCGCGGCGGAAGCAGGCCTCCTGATAGGCGAGGTTGTCTTCCGGCGCGAGCGCCCATTGCGAGAGCCGTGGTATCCGCAGCACGAGGCCGAGCGCCGGCAGGCGATAATGCGCGTGGGCGATGCCCTTCTCGCGCATCGCCACGACGTCCTCGTCGCGCCAGTGCAGCAGCAGGGCGGCGGTCGCCGGATGGCGGGCCAATAGCGTGGCGAGCGCGTCCGGGGCAGGAATCTGGGCGTCGTTCGGCAAGCTCTCACCATCGGCGGCGGGTCGGTTTGGCGTCGCCCGCTCGGCGCGGTAAGGTGGCGTCAAAGGCGCAATTGTCAATGTCCTCGCCATCCCTTCCCACCTTATTGCCTCCGGTCGGGGCGCCGCTCTCGATCGTCATTCCGACGCGCGACGCCGCCGCGTTGCTGCCATCCTGCTTGGCATCGCTCGCTGAGGGGCGCAGCTCTGGGCTGATCGGCGAAATCATCGTCGTCGACGGCGGCTCGCGCGACGATACCGCGTCACGCGCCGAGGCGCTCGGCGCCCGCCTTCTCGCGGCGCCAGCGGGACGGGGGACCCAGCTCGCCGCCGGCGCGGCGGCCGCGCGCGGCGCCTGGCTGCTCTTCCTCCATGCCGATACGCTCCTGTCGCCCGGCTGGCCGGCGACGGTCGCTTCGTTTATTGCCGCGCCGGAAAATGCTGCTAGCGCCGGCTATTTCACGCTCCGCTTCGACGATCGCTCCTGGCCGGCGCGGCTGCTCGAGCGCGCCGTCGCACTGCGCTGCCGCTGGCTCGGCCTGCCCTATGGCGATCAAGCTCTGCTGCTCGCCGCCGATTTTTATCGCGCGTTCGGCGGGTTTCGCCCACTGCCGCTGATGGAGGATGTCGACCTCGTCCGTCGCATCGGCCGCCGCCGGCTGACCGGGCTGCGCGCGACGGCGACGACCTCGGCGTCGCGCTATCGCCGCCACGGCTATCTCCGCCGCGTGCTGCGCAACCTGACCTGTCTCGGGCTCTATTATCTCGGCGTGCCGCCGCGCCTCATCCGGCGGCTCTACGCGTGAGGCCGCGTCGCCATCTCGTCATCTTCGCCAAGGCGCCGGCGCTCGGGCGGGTCAAGCGGCGGCTGGCGGCCGATATCGGCGCCCTTGCGGCTTTGCGTTTTCAGCGCGAGGCCACATCGCGGCTGCTGCGCCGTGTCGCCCGTGACCGCCGCTGGCGCTGCTGGCTCGCTTTGACGCCCGACCGCGCCGCCGCTGGGCCGCATTTCTGGCCCATCCCGTGCCGCCGCCTCGCGCAAGGGCAGGGCGATCTCGGCCGGCGCATGGCGCGGCCCTTCGACCGCCTGCCGCGCGATGAGGTGGTCGTCATCGGCTCCGACATCCCTGATATCACCGCATCGCTCATCGCGGCGGCGTTCCGCCTGCTCGGCGGCAACGATCTGGTGCTTGGCCCGGCGCGCGACGGTGGGTTCTGGCTGATCGGCGGACGGCGTCTGCCGCGCGGCCTCTTCGCCGCGGTGCGCTGGTCGAGCGAGCATGCCCTCGCCGACACGCTGCGCAACGTGCCGCCGCGCTGGCGCGTCGCCCGGGCGGCGACGCTCGACGATGTCGATGACGGCGCCGCCTATCGACGTTGGCTCAGGCGGAGCGCAAATGCTCCTGCAGGCGCGGCATGAGCTCGACCAGGTTGCAGGGCCGGAAGCGGTTGTCGAGCTGGTGGATGAGGATGCCCTCCCAGGCGTCGCGGCAGGCACTCGGGGAGCCGGGCAGGGCGAAGAGATAGGTGCCGCCGGCGACGCCGCCGGTCGCCCGGCTCTGGATCGTCGAGGTGCCGACCTTCTGATAGCTCAGCATGCGGAAGATCTCGCCGAAGCCGACGATCTCCTTCTCATAGACCGCGTGAAAGGCCTCCGGCGTCACGTCGCGTCCGGTCACCCCGGTGCCGCCGGTGGCGATCACCACGTCGATCGCGGCATCGGCGATCCAGCTGCGCAACTGCTCGACGATGCTCGCCTGATCGTCGCGCACGATGCGGCGCGCGGCGACGCGGTGCCCGGCGGCGGCGATCAGCTCGGCCAGCGTGTTGCCGGATTTGTCGTCGGCGGCGCTGCGCGTGTCGGAGACGGTGAGCACGGCGATGTTGACGGCGAGGAAGGGGCGGGAATCATCGAGCCGCGGCATGGCGGAGCACCTCATCCGGTGGGGCGTCCAGAGCGGAATAGACCGGCCAGAGCCCGGCGGCAAGCTTGTCGAGATCGGTGGTCTTCTGACCGAGGCGCAGGCGGTAGACCCAGTAATTGGCGAGGACGCGCTGGGCGAAGACGCGGGTTTCGCGCGATGGCAGGCTCTCGAGGAAGAGCAGCGGATCGTCGCGGTACTCCGGCCGCGCCCGCCAGCGCAGCATGGCGCCCGGCCCGCTATTATAGGCTGCGGCGAGAAGGATCAGATTGCCCTTGATCTGCTCGCTGCCGAGCAGCTCGGTGAGATATTGCTGGCCGAGCGCGAGGTTGATCGACGGGTCGGTCAGCGCGCTGCCCGTGTTGGGCCGCGCCAGCTTGAGGCCGCTGCGCGCCGCCATCGCCTGCGCGGTGGCCGGCATGAGCTGCAACAGGCCGACGGCGCCGGCGGTGCTCTGCGCGTCGGGCAGGAATTGCGATTCCTGGCGGATCAGCGCGAAGACGAGCGCCCGGTCGATGGTATAGCCGCTCGCCGGCTGCCAGCGCGGCACTGGATAGAGCGCATGATCGTGGCGTTTGCCGTCGACCTCGGAGAGCATGGCTGAGAGCTGCAGGCTGAGCGCCGGCATGTTGCCACGATCGGCGAGGGCGACTAGGGCTGGAAAGAGGGTGAAGGGCGCCCCGTTGGCGAGGGTGCGCAGCTCGAGCTCGGCGGCGGCGGTCTGGTCGATCTGCAGCAGGGCGAGGGCTCGGCGGGCCGCCGGGATGCCGGTCAAGGCGTTGAGATCGATGTCCGTGAAGATCTCGGGCTCGAAATTGAACGAGCCGTCGCGCCCGAGCATGCGGTGGGCGAGCAGCCCGTAGAAGGTGCGTGGGTTTCCCGCGGCCAGGCCGAGCCAGTAGGCGACGAGATCGGGGCGGTGGCTGCGAGCGTGGACGCGCGCCGCCCAAAAGGCGGCGGCGCTGAGATTCCAGCGCGAGAGGCCGGGCATCCGCGCCAGCATCTCGAAATGGGTGCGCGCCTCGCCGAGGCGGCCGAGGCGCCACGCCGCCAGCCCGGCATCCCAATGGGCGAGCGGGCGGAATGCGGTTGTCCGCGCAGTCGCCGCCAGCAGCAGCGCCTTTTGGTTCTCGCCGACGAAGAGGTAGCCTTCGGCGACGTCGGCGCGCGCCTCGTCGTAGTCGGTATCCGCCAGGAGGTGGCGGCTGTCGGCATCCTGTAGCCGCCGCTCGGCCTGTTCCGGCTCGATGCGCGACAGGCGGCGGATGGCGGATTTGGCATCGGAAACCGCCTCGGAAGCGGCGGCATGGGCCGGCGGCCGGAGATCGGCTGGGTCGTCGACGACGCCGCGCAGGGCGACCGGCGCGCCCTCGGGCTTCGCCGGCACCGTCCCTCCGGCCGGGCGCCGCCGCAGCGCCAGCGAATGGATGGCATGGGCCGCCGGGTGATCGGCATAATGGGCGAGCCAGTCCTGCAGCTCCGGGAACTTCGTCTTGTAGGCGCGGTGAAGATAGCGTTGCGCCAGGACGTGGCCGAGCAGCAGCGGGTCCTCCAAAGCGGCGATCTCGCCATCCGCCGCTACCCAGCGCCCCTCGTCCTGCAGGCCCATGATGATGCGGTAACGCGCGGCGTCGCGGCGGGACAGGATGGTCGGCAGCTCGGGCTCGCGGAAGAGGTCGCCGCTGGGTGTCAGCGACGCCGTCTGGACGCCCGGCGCCGCCGCGAAACCGCCTGCTGGCGCGGCGAAAGCCGCGAACAACAGCAGGACGAACTTCGTTAAGCGTTGGTTACTTAACCAAGTCGTCGAGACAACGTGAGAGTCATTCCGTCCGGTCATTCACGAGTCAGTAGGACACGCCCCAGCAGGGCGCAACAACATTTTTCCTATTGACTCCTGTAGCCTTTGAGCCGGCTTGGGATTTCTTGTTTCTTCACGAAGTCTTATTAATAGTTAAGAGTTCTTCTTGTATGGTTAATAGATCGCGCCACGCTTCTCTTTTGCGCTCAGGACTCCGCAAGAGATAGGAAGGATGATACGTCGCGATTGTTTTGACCGGCCGATCGAGCCCGTCGACGGCGAGATCGAACCAGCGGCCACGCAGCTTGGTGATCCCCTCGGTGGTGCCCAGCAGCGTGCTCGCCGCGGTGCCGCCGCAGAGCACCAGCACGGCCGGGCGAACGAGGGCGATATGGCGCTGCACGAAGGGCAGGCAGGCGGCGATCTCGGCCGGTGTCGGCTTGCGGTTGCCGGGCGGCCGCCAGTAGAGGACGTTGGTGATATAGGCGGCCGTGCGGTCGATGCCGATCGCCGCCAGCATGCGATCGAGGAGCTGGCCGCTGCGGCCGACGAAGGGTTTGCCGAGGCGGTCCTCCTCGCCGCCCGGCGCCTCGCCGATCAGCATCAGCCTTGCCGCCGGGTTGCCGTCGGCGAACACCGTATTAGTCGCCGTCTGGCGCAGCGCGCAGCCCTCGAACGCGGCGACCGCCCGGCCCAGCTCTTCGAGCGTCGCCGCCGCGTTGGCGAGGCCGGCCCCGGCAGGCGCGAGGCCCGGCGTGATGGTGGCGTCGGAAACCGGCCGCGCTGCGGCCGCCCTGGCGGGCGATGGCGCGATCGTCCGCGCGACGGCAGGCGGTGAGTCTCGCCGATCGGTTGAGGTCGGGTCCGCGGTCTGGGCAGGGCGCAGCCGCGTGCGGTCGACCGGCACCTCGCCGATCGCCTCGTCGACGCCCATCTCGACATACCAGCGGAGCAATTCCGCCCAGTCTCGCGCATCGCTCATGAGGGGGATTAAGAGCGGCGCCGCGCGAGGCAGGCAAGCTTTCTCTCGCGCCCTCTATTTGCCGGCCCGGCCATCCCGTATAAAAGGGTCGTCGATTGCAGGCAGAGTGCCGCGCCAGGCGGCCGATGGCGGGAACCGGATAGATGCAGCGCGAGACGATGGAATACGACGTCGTGATTGTCGGGGCAGGCCCCTCCGGGCTGGCCGCGGCGATCCGGCTGAAGCAGCTGGCGGCCGCCGCCGCGCGCGAGCTCGCGGTCTGCGTCATCGAGAAGGGCTCGGAGGTCGGCGCACATATCCTGTCCGGCGCGGTGTTCGAGCCGCGCGCCCTCGACGAGCTGATCCCGGATTGGAAGACGCGCGGCGCGCCGCTCAACACGCCTGCGGTCGACGACCGCTTCATCCTCCTCACTGCGACGCGGGCGATCCGCCTGCCAACGCCGCCGCAGATGAACAATCACGGCAACTACATCATCAGCCTCGGCAATCTGTGCCGTTGGCTGGCCAGCCAGGCCGAGGCGCTCGGCGTCGAAATCTACCCGGGCTTCGCCGCCGCCGAGGTGCTCTACGACGACAGCGGGCGGGTGCGCGGCGTCGCCACCGGCAGCATGGGGATCGGCAAGGATGGCAAGCCGACTGACCATTTCACCCCGGGTGTCGAGCTCATCGGCAAGGAGACGCTGTTCGCCGAAGGCTGCCGCGGCTCCCTGACCAAGACGCTGTTCGAGCGCTTCAAGCTGCGCGGCGGCGTCGACCCGCAGACCTTCGGCATCGGCATCAAGGAGCTCTGGGAGGTCGTCCCGGAACGGCACCACCCCGGCCGGATCACCCATACGGTCGGCTGGCCGATGGACAATGCGACCTATGGCGGCTCGTTCCTCTATCATCTCGAGAACAACCAGGTCGCCGTCGGCTTCGTCGTCGGGCTCGATTATCGCAACCCCTTCCTCAGCCCGTTCGAGGAGTTCCAGCGCTTCAAGACTCATCCGGCGATCCGCCCGACCTTCGAGGGCGGGCGGCGCATCTCCTATGGCGCGCGGGCGCTCAACGAGGGCGGTTTCCAGGCGATCCCTGAGCTCGATTTTCCCGGCGGCTCGATCATCGGCTGCGCCGCCGGCTTCCTCAACGTCGCCAAGATCAAGGGCAGCCATACGGCGATGAAATCGGGCATGGTCGCGGCGGAGACCGTCTTCGCGCGGCTCGACGGCGCGGCCGGCGACTACCGCCGGGCGATGGAAGAGAGCTGGGTGTGGGACGAGCTGCGCCGGGTGCGCAACATCCGGCCGTCCTTCCGCTGGGGTCTGTGGGGCGGGCTTGCCTATTCGGCGCTCGATACCTACGTGTTGCGCGGTAAGGCGCCGTGGACGATGCATCACCATGCCGATTATCGGCAGCTCGACAAGGCGGCAGACGCCCAGCCGATTGCCTATCCGAAGCCGGACGGCAAGGTGACCTTCGACCGGCTCTCCTCGGTCTTCATCTCGAATACCAATCACGAGGAGAACCAGCCGGCGCATCTGCAGCTGAAGGACCCGGCGCTGGCGATCTCGGTGAACTATGCGCTCTACGATTCGCCCGAGCAGCGCTATTGTCCCGCCGGCGTCTACGAGATCGTCGATGCGCCGGAGGGCGACCGAAAGCGGCTGCAGATCAACGCGCAGAATTGCGTTCACTGCAAGACTTGTGACATCAAGGACCCGGAGCAGAACATAAACTGGGTCGTGCCCGAGGGCGGCGGCGGCCCGAACTACCCCAATATGTGAGCGTCGTCGGGCTTCGGCGGCGCAAGGAAAGGGACGAGATGGCGATGCGACAGGCCGGCAGCCGGCCGGTTTCACGACTTGCTCTGACGCTGATCGTCACGGCCGTGGCGGCCTGTGCGGCGCCGGGCGATCTGCCATCCCCGGCAGCGGCCGCCAGCGAGCCGATCGACATCGCCAATCCGCTCGGCAGCTACCTCGCCGGGCGCCACGCCCAGCATGAGCGTCAATATGGTGCCGCCGCAGAGTATTTCGGCCGCGCCCTGGCGCAGGACCCGAACGACGTCGACCTCATCAACAAGACGTTCCTCTTCGATACCAGCGAGGGTCGGATCGCCGAGGCGCTGCGGCTTGCGGCGCGCATCACCCAGCTCGATCCCGCCGCGCCGCTGCCCAATCTCGTTCTCGCCGTCGACCGGCTCAAGGTCGGCGACTATGCCGGGGCCGCCTCGCGCGTCGACGCACTGCCCAATGACGGCATCCACCGGTTCATCACGCCGCTGATCGCCGCCTGGACCAAGATCGGTCTCGGCCAGCCCGAGGCGGCCGCGACCGCACTGGCGCCGCTCAAGGAGGTTCAGGGCTTCGCGCCGCTCGTCGATTTCCACGCGGGGTTGATCGCCGATTATGGCGGCCATGTCGCCGAGGCCGAGGCGGCATATCAGCGCGTCTTGCAATCCTCGACGCGCAGCAACTGGCGCACCGTCGAGACGCTCGGCAGCCTCTATGAGCGCAGCGGGCGCACCGACCAGGCGCGCGCCCTCTATCAACGCTTCATCGGCGAGAACGCGGATAGCGACATGGTCGTCGTGGCGCTGGCGCGGCTCTCGGCCGGCGAGAAGCCGCCGCCGCGCATCGCCAGCGCCGCCGACGGCGCGGCCGAAGCACTGTTCGACATTGCCAGCATCCTCAATCAGAGCGAGACGGTCGATCTCTCGCTCATCTATGGCCGTCTCGCCGTCGAACTGAAGCCGAACTTCCCGCTCGCCGCGTTGCTGGTCAGCGATATCCTCGAAGCCCAGCACCGCCCGGCCGAGGCGCTCGCCATCGATCGCTCGATCGATGCGCGTTCACCCTATGGCTGGTCGGCACGGCTGCGTGCCGCCGCCAATTTGCAGGCGCTCGACAAGACCGACCAGGCGATCGCCGAGCTGAAGGCGATGGCGGCGGAGCGGCCGGATCGCATGCAGCCGCTCGTCCAGCTCGGCGATATTCTGCGCGGCCAGAGCCGCTTCGCCGAATCCGCCGATGCCTATGACCAGGCGGTGGCGCGGATGGGCAAGCAGGATGCCCGGCATTGGGTGATCTTCTACAGCCGCGGCATCGCGCTCGAGCGGGCGGGTCAGTGGCCGCGCGCCGAGCCCGATCTCTTGCACGCCCTCGAGCTGCAGCCGGAGCAGCCGCTCGTGCTCAACTATCTCGGCTATTCCTGGGTCGAGAAGAACCAGCATCTCGCCGAGGCGATGAAGATGATCGAGCGGGCGGTGCAGCTGCGGCCGAATGACGGCTATATCGTCGACAGCCTGGGCTGGGCCTTCTACCGCCTCGGCAATTTCGCCCAGGCGAGCCGCTATCTCGAGCATGCCGCCGAGCTGCGCCCAGAGGATCCGACGATCAACGATCATCTCGGCGATGCCTATTGGCAGACCGGGCGGATCGTCGAGGCGCGCAATCAATGGCGCCGCGCCCTGCAATTCGGCCCCGAGGCGGACGATGCCAAGTCGATCGGCAGCAAGCTCGACAAGGGCATCGACAAGCCGCCGGCCCGGGCGGGAACGGCGACGCAGGGCGGCTGAGGCCGCTCGCCGGATTCCGTCATGAAGGATGCTCGCGCCGCGCGGGTCAGCATCGCCGCACCGGCGAAGATCAATCTCTACCTCCACGTCGTCGGGCGCCGCCCGGACGGCTACCATGAGCTCGACAGCCTGGTCGCCTTCGCCGACATCGCCGACACCGTCAGCGCGGCGCCGGCCGCCGACCTGTCGCTGGCGATCGACGGACGCTTCGCCGCGGCGCTCGCCGGCGATCCCGCCGACAATCTCGTGCTGCGCGCCGCCAGCCTGCTCGCCGCCCGCTTCGGCGTGAGCGCGGGCGCCGCGCTGCGTCTGACCAAAGAGCTGCCGGTGGCCAGCGGCATCGGCGGCGGCTCCTCCGATGCCGCCGCGACGCTGCGCGCGCTACAGGAACTGTGGGCGGTGCGGGCGAGGCCGGAGGAGCTTGCCGTGCTCGCGTCGCGTCTCGGCGCCGACGTACCGGTCTGCCTGCTCGGCCGCGCCGCCTGGCTTGGCGGCATCGGCGAGGCGCTCGAGCCGGCGCCGAAGCTGCCGCCGGTCGCCATCGTCCTCGTCAATCCGGGGATCGCGTTGTCGACTCCCGCCGTCTTCAAGGCGCGGCGCGGGCCGTTCTCCACCCCGGGACGCTTCACCGCCATGCCCGCTGATGCCGCCGGCCTCGCCGCCGCGTTGCGGGCTCGACGCAACGATCTCAGCCAAGCCGCGATCGCGCTCGTCCCGGCGATCGGCGACGTCCTCGCCCGGCTGGCGAAATGCGACGGCGCCTTGCTGGCGCGCATGAGCGGCAGCGGCGCTACCTGTTTTGCCCTCTTCGCCGAAGAGGCGGCGGCGCGAGCGGCTGCCGCGCGCCTCGCCGGCGCGCATCCGGCATGGTGGGTGGCACCGGGGCGGCTGGCGGCTGCGTAACCGCCGTCAGGGCTGCGCCGCGGGGGGCGGTCCCGCCGCCGCGGCGCGCAGCCGGTTGAGCAGGGCAAGGCCGGGCGCGCCGTCGACCGGCAGTCCGACATCCTGTTGATAGCGTCGGATCGCCTGCATCGTCTGCTCGCCGAGGAAGCCGTCCGCCGGGCCGGAGTCGTAGCCGCTGGTGCCGAGCAGACGTTGAATCTCGCCGACCATGCCGCGCGACACCGCGCCGCTGGCGGCGACCGGGATCGACGACGCCAGCAGCAGCCCGTTGCGGTCCTGGCGCGACGCCGCGGTCAGGTGCTGCGGCAGCTGGGCGGCAAGCTTGGCGGCGCTCTTTTCCGCCTCGCTCCGCGCCTGCGGCGTCAGGGCCGTGGCGAGCCGTGTCTTGGCGAGCTGGGCTTCGGTCAGCCCGGAGGCGGCGGCCAGATCGTACCAGCCATAGGCGCTGGCGCTCGATTGCGCCACCCCGTCGCCCGCCTCATAGCGGGCGGCGAGCAGCAGCTGCGCCTCGGCGAGGCCAAGCTCGGCGGCCCGCCGCAGCCAGCGCACCGCCTCGGTCGGGTTGCGCGGCACGACATTGCCGGCGAGATAGATCATGCCGAGATGGAGCTGCGCGGCCGGCTCGTTCTGATCGGCGGCGCTCTGGTACCAGATCACCGCCTCGATCGGATCGGGCGCGAGGCCGAGCCCATTGTCGTAGAGAACGCCGAGATCGTATTGAGCGGCCGCGACACCGTTGATCGCCGCCTCGCGGAACCAGGCCGCGGCGCGCGCATAATCCTTGGCGACGCCGCGTCCCTCGGCGAAACGGAGCGCCAGCGCGTATTGCGCGGCGGGGTCGCCGCCGGTGGCGCGGGCGAGGTCGCGATCGGTCGAATCGTCCGGCGGGGCGGTGAGTTGCGCGGGCGGCGTCGGCGTCACCGCGGCAGGCGGCTCGGCCGGCAAGGGCAGTGCAATGGCGATTGGGTGGTTGCCGGCACGGGGGGCGCGCGCAAGATCGAACAACAGGGCGACCGTCGCCGCCAGCAGGACTGCTATGATCGCCAGAGTGGCGATAACCGCCCAGCCGGGCCGGCGGGGGGCGAACCGGGCGGCGGGATCGGTCGCCACCGCCATGGCCGAGCCTCGCGGCGGCGCCGAAATGTCGGGCTCGTTGGCGGTCCGCGAGACTTGGCGGCTGCTCAATCCCTGCGCGCGGCGCCGCGACCGTTTCTCAGCCATTGCGCGATCATAGGCGATCGCCGCCGGCTTGTCAGCGCGACCGGCATTGACCGCGGCGAAGCGGGCTTGCTATCGCTAGCGGAGCGGTAATCAGGAGTATTTCGATTTGAGCGCGTCGGGTAAGCCGATCTTCAGCCTGGCCGGGCGACGGGTCTTCATCGCCGGTCATCGCGGCATGGTCGGCTCGGCGCTTGTCCGCCGGCTTGCCCGCAAGGATTGCGAAATTCTCACGGCGACGCGCGACGAACTCGATCTGCGCCGTCAGGAAGCCGTCGAGGACTGGCTCGCGGCGCGGCGCCCCTCGGCCGTCTTCCTCGCCGCCGCCACCGTCGGCGGCATCGTCGCCAACGACACCAGGCCGGCGGAATTCATCTACGACAATTTGGCGATCCAGACCAACGTCATCGAGGGGGCACGGCGGGTCGGCGTCGACAAGCTGCTGTTCCTCGGCTCGTCCTGCATCTATCCGCGCCTGGCGCCGCAGCCGATGGTCGAGGAGGCGCTGCTCACCGGGCCGCTCGAGCCAACCAACCAGTGGTACGCCATCGCCAAGATCGCCGGGCTGATGACCTGCGCCGCCTATCGCCGCCAGCACGGCTGCGACTACATCTCGGCGATGCCGACCAACATCTACGGGCCGGGCGACAATTTTCACCCCACGCAGAGCCACGTCGTCGCCGCGCTGATCGGCAAGATCCATCGCGCCAAGCGCGACGGCGCCGCGACGGTCGAGATCTGGGGCAGCGGCAAGCCGCGTCGCGAGTTCCTCTACGTCGACGATCTCGCCGATGCGGTGGTCTTCCTGATGCAGCACTACTCGGCTGAGCCGCATGTCAATATCGGCTCGGGCAGCGACATTACGATCAACGAGTTCGCCGCCCTCATCGCCGAGATCGTCGGCTTCCGCGGCGGCTTCACCCATGCGCTGGAGAGGCCCGACGGCGCGCCGCAGAAGCTGCTCGATGTCGGCCGTCTCACCGCGCTCGGCTGGACGGCGCCGACCAGCCTCCGCGACGGGCTGATGCGGGCCTATGAATGGTATCGCGAAAACGTCGCCGAGCCCGTCCGGGCGCCATAGAGCGCGAGACCCCGATGATGCCGGACAGGGTGGATGATGTGTCGGCGGGTTGTGCATCCCGACCCAAACGGGCCGACCCAAATGGCTTGAGCGCTCTGTCGATGTACGTTATCTGTCTCCCGCATCTCGCGGGGGCCGCAGACAAGACGAGAAACGACAGGGTTTCCGGCGTTGCCGTTCATCGGTGGGGCGTAGCCAAGCGGTAAGGCAGCGGATTTTGATTCCGCCATTCGGAGGTTCGATCCCTCCCGCCCCAGCCAAAAGCTAGTGATTTCAAGGGCTTATAACGTTTTTGGGCACCCCCCATCGAGGCGTGTG
>DATAQP010000437.1:0-5622 GCA_036264595.1 Allostellaceae bacterium | reverse complement strand
TCCCCCTCTCCCCTTGCGGGAGAAACTCCCTCTCCCCTCGCGGGAGAGGGTCGGGGTGAGGGGGCTCGTGCAGGAATGAGCGCACCGCTGATGCAGCCCCCTCACCCTTCCATCGCTATCGCGATGGGCCCCTCCCTCTCCCGCAAGGGGCGAGGGGCTCTTCTCGGCGAAGGGAGAGGGAGTTTCTCCCGCGATCTCCTGCATTCCACCTGCATTTCCAGGCCGCTCGTTCCGCTCCGCCCGCCCGGTCACGACGCGGCGCCGGCTTCCTTGACGGGGGCGCGGCTCGCTGCCTAGCATCCTCGACGCCGCTACCCTCTGCGAAAGGTCGCCGCCATGTCCGCAACATCGACGCGCAGCCCCCTCACTCGGAGCTTGGGCCGCTTCGTTTCCGAGCTCCGCTACGATTCGCTGCCCAAGGCGGCGCTCGATGTCGTGCGCACCGGCTTCACCGACTGCATCGCAGTGATGTTCGCCGGCATCGACGAGACGGTGGCGCGCATCGTCCGCGAGCAGCTCGGCACGCGCGGTAAGAGCGGCGAATCCAGTCTCTATCTTGGCAGCGAATTCGCCTCTGCGCCCGAGGCGGCGCTCGCCAATGCAGTGGCCGGCCATGCGCTCGACTATGACGACGTCGCCCTCGCCGGCCATCCCAGCGTCGTGCTCGTCCCAGCGGTGCTCGCCGAGGCCGAGGCGGTCGGCGCCAGCGGACGCGAGGCGGTCGCCGCCTATGTCGCCGGCTACGAGGTCTGGGCCCATCTCATCGAGCGCGACAAGGACGCCTATCACCGCAAGGGCTGGCATCCGACGGCGGTGCTCGGGCCACTCGCCGCCGCCGCCGCCTGCGCCAATCTGCGCAAGCTCGATGCCGCCAAGACGACCCAGGCGCTCGGCATGGCCGCCTCGATGTCATCAGGGCTGGTCGCCAATTTCGGCACCATGACCAAGCCGCTGCAGGCCGGCCGCGCCGCCTGCTCGGGCGTCACCGCGGCACGCTACGCCGCTGCCGGCCTCTCCGCCGCCGAGGATGCGATCGAGCATCCGGTCGGGCTGCTCAACGCCCTCTCGCCCAGCGGCCGCGTCGATGTCGAGACGCCGCTCGACCGGCTGGGCCTGGACTGGCGCATCACGACGCTCGGCGTCAACGTCAAGAAATACCCGACCTGCTACGGCACGCATCGCTCGATCGACGGCATGCTCGACCTCATCGCCGCCAACGATCTCAAGCCCGATGCAGTCGCCGCCATCGAGGTGACGATCGGCCCGGCCCAGGCGGCGATGCTGCGCAACCACCGCCCCTCGACCGGGCTCGAGGCCAAGTTCAGCATGGAGTTCGCCATGGCCTCGGCGCTCACCGCGCGCTGGGCGGGCTTGCGCGAGCTGACCGACGATTTCGTCCGCCGCGATGCCGTGCAGAATTTGCTGCCGCGCGTCTCGCTCAAGGTGATCGACAGCGCCTCGGAGGACGATCCTGCCTTCGCCGCCTTCGACCAGGTGACCGTCCGCCTCGCCGACGGGCGCGAGCTCGCCAGCCCCGAGATCCGCTTCGCCCGCGGCCATTGGTCGCTGCCCCTGAGCCGCGCCGAGCTCTGGACCAAGTTCAAGGACTGCACGGCGAGCACCCTGCCCGGCGCCGAGGCGGCTGCTCTCTTCGAGACGCTGCAGGCGATCGAGACGGTCACGTCGATCCGCGACCTGCGCCGCGCCGTACCGGCCCAGGCCAAGGCGTCATAGGGGCGAAGGCGTCTTAGAGCCTGCGCCGATACGCATCGCAGCCTTGCGTCGGCCGACCCGCGCGCGCCGCGATGCCGCCGCAATCGCTGCTACACTGCACGGGTGACCGAAGCGCATCTCACCCTCGAGCAGGCCGCCGGCCGCCGCGTCCTGCGCGGCATCCTGCTGATGTGCCTCGGCGTCTGCATGTTCCCCTTTCTCAACACCTCGGCCAAGCTGCTCACCGCCGACTATCCGATCACCGAGATCGTCTGGGCGCGCTTCACCGGCCATCTCGTCTGCGTCCTCATCACCTTCATGCCGCAGCGCGGCTGGCGCATCTTCGCCGCCCACCGGCCCGTCGTGCAGATCAGCCGCTCCTTCCTCCTGCTCGCCTCGACCAGCCTCTTCGTCAGCGCCATCGGCCATCTGCCGCTGGCGACCGCCTCGGCGATCGGCTTCACCTCGCCCTTCATCGTCACCGCCCTCTCGGTGCCGATGCTGCGCGAGCCGGTCGGTCCGCGGCGCTGGGCGGCGGTCGGCATCGGCTTCATCGGAGCCCTCATCGTCATCCGCCCGCACGCCTCGCCGGACAGCTGGGCCGCCCTCCTGGTGCTCGGCTCGGCGTGCTGCTACGGGCTCTACCAGGTGCTGACGCGCAAGGGCGGGGCGCACGACAACGCGGCGACGGCGATCGTCTATGCCGCGCTGGTCGGCACCGTCGTCATGAGCGTCATCGTGCCCTTCCATTTCCGCCTGCCGTTCCGCGCCGTCGACTGGGTGCTCTTCGCCGCGCTCGGCATCTTCGGCGGCTTCGGCCATTACTTCGTCGTGCGCGGCTTCCAGAACGCTTCGGCGGCGATCATCGCGCCCTTCGGCTATATCGAGCTGGTCGGCGCGACCTTGCTCGGCTATGTCGTCTTCGGTAACTTCCCGGACGGCTGGACCTGGGTCGGCGCCGCGATCATCGTCGCCTGCGGGGTCTATGTCGCCTATCGCGAGCGCCAGCGCCGCACGCCGAGCTAAAATCGCCACCCTGTGATCTAGCTCACAGCCTGCGTGAGCGAACTGGGGCATAAAAGTGACTGAGAGCACCTTCGACGGCCCGGCCACAAAGCACCTCACTTTTCGCTCGAGCCCTGCCCTCGTGGCGGGACTTCGCTCACGCGGGGATGGCGATCCGACGATTGGCGTTCCCGCCGGTCCGGCCGGCGCTTAAGCTTGCCGATGGGGACTCGCCACCTCATCCCGCGCCCGCCGCGCACTTGGCTGCGCAACCGCCGCCGCCTGCGCCATGCGAACGAGCGTCATCCGGTGCCGACCTTGACGGCCTGGGAGAAGCGGCAGCACCTCATCGAATGGGTGCGCCGCTCGGGCGTCCGGGTCTTCGTCGAGACGGGGACGTATCGCGGCGAGACCACCCTCGCGCTGCGCGAGGTGGTGCGGCGCTGCGTCACCATCGAGCTCGACCCCGCTCTCCACGCCGGCGCCCGCGAGATCTTCACCGGCATGAGCGATGTCGAGCTGCTGCACGGCGACAGCGGCGCGCTTATTCGCGACGTCATGGCCGGTCTCGACGAGCCGGCGCTGTTCTGGCTCGACGCGCATTACTCGGGATCAGGCACCGCCCGCGGCATCGAGGACTCGCCCATCCTTGGCGAGCTCCACTCGATCCTGAGCCACCGCATCAAGGAGCACATCGTCATCGTCGACGACGCCCGCGAGTTCGTCGGCGACAACGGCTACCCGACGATCCGGCGGCTGGCGAAATTCGTCGAGGGCCGCGGCTATGCCATCCGCATCCGCGGCGATCTGATCAGGATCTACGCCGGCGATGATCTCTGACCGGCGCATGACGCTGGTCGCCGATCAAGCGCGCTGCCATCCTGTGGTCCGGGGGGAAGTTCGACCAGCGAGCCATTCCAACCAGAGCTCGGCGGCCGATACGCCTATGTCACGGCAACGGCGAGGAGGCCGACGGACATGGCGCAAGTCACAGCGGAACCCTACGAATTCGACTTCGATCCCCGGACATGCGCGGACGCAACGAGCGTGCGCCCCGCCCGCAATGATCACTGCGCCGCGACGGCGCCCCTCGTCCGGGCCGCGGCGCGGAGCGCGGCCGCGAGATCCCCGCGCCGGCCGATGCTGACGCGCTCGAGGCCGAGCCACGAGGCGAGCAGGCGCAGCTCAGCCATCAACGCCTCGGCGACGGCACCGGAGTCGATGTCGGGCTCGCCGTGGGCGGCATGAACGCGCAACGTCGCGTTCGCCCGATCGGCCTTGAGATCGACCCGCGCGACGAGCGCGTCGCCGAGCAGGAAGGGCAGCACGTAATAGCCATGCACGCGCTGCGGTGCCGGCGTGTAGATCTCGATTCGGTAGCGGAAATCGAACAGGCGCTCGGTGCGGGCGCGCTCCCAGATCAGCGGATCGAACGGCACGAGAAGCGCCGAGACCGCGATCCGTCGCGGTATCCGCGCCTGCGCATCGAGATAGGCCTGATGGCGCCAGCCGGCGACGGTGACCGGCAGGAGGTCGCCGCTCTCGACGAGTGAATCGATAGCACGCTGCCCGTCGCCCGGCGACATGCGGAAATAATCGCGCAGATCCTTTGCCGTCGCGACGCCGAGCGCCCGTCCGGCTATGCACATGAGCTCGCGCTGCGCGTCGGCCTCGCTCGGCGTCGGCACGGCGAGCACCTGGCGCGGCAGCACTCGCTCGGGCAGGTCGTAGCTGCGCTCGAAGCTGTTGCTGCGTCCGGTCGTCGTCACCTTGCCGGCCCAGAAGAGATAGTCGAGCGCGTATTTGCCGTCGTGGCGATCCCACCAGGTGCCGCGACGCGGTCCCCGCTCGTCGAACTCGGCCGCGGTGAGCGGTCCCTCGGCAGCGATGCGGGCGAAGACGGCATCGACGTAGTCGCGCCGCTCGCGGGCGAATTTGGCGATGCCCGACCACATACCCTCGAGACGCTCGGCGCGTGCCATGCGCCAGCGCAGCAGCGGCTGGTGCTCGACCGGCAGTAGCGAGGCCTCGTGCGCCCAATACTCGAAGAGCCCGCCCGTGCCGCGGCGATAGGCCTTGGCGTCGAAATGCGCGCGCTCATACGGCCCGAGCCGCGAGAAGAGCGGCAAATAATGCGCCCGCACGAGGACGTTGACGGAATCGATCTGCAACAGCCCGAGCCGCTTGACGACGCGGCGCAGGCCGCGCCAATCGGCGGTCAGCTCCGACCGCGGCGTGGCGAAGCCCTGCGCGGCGAGAGCGAGACGGCGTGCCTCAGCCGCCGATAGCGTAGCGCGTGTTCGCAATCGTCAGACCGGCGTTTCCGGCCCGACGGTGAGCCGCCGCATGACGCGGCGCTGACCGGTATAGTCGTTGATCGCGAAATGCTGGGCGCAGCGATTGTCCCAAATGGTGAGGGTGCCGGGCGCCCAATTGACGCGGCAGGTGAATTCGGGGCGGACGGCGTGGCTGGTGAGGAATTGAATCAGAGGCTCGCTCTCCGCCTCGATCATGTTCTGGAAGCGGATCGTATGGCTGCGATTGAGATAGAGCGCCTTGCGCCCGGTCTCGGGATGGGTCCGCACGACCGGATGGAGCGCCTCGATCGCCTCAGCCTCGGCCAGGCTCCGGACCTTCATGCTGGCGATGCCGCCCTGGCGGTTGACCCGGCCGCCGCCGCTCTTGAGGCTGGCATTGTTGACCCCGACGAGGCCGTCGAGCATGGCTCGCATGCCCTCCGAGAGCGCCTCGTAGGCGAGGTACTGGTTGGCGAATAGCGTATCGCCGCCATAGGCGGGCGTCTCCTTCGCGTAAAGCATGGTCCCGAGCGGCGGCTGCTTCAGATAGGTGCTGTCGGAGTGCCAGGCGCCGCCGAAATTTTGCTTCTCATGCGCCTCCTTGATG
>DATAQP010000432.1:0-3853 GCA_036264595.1 Allostellaceae bacterium | reverse complement strand
CGCCTTGCCGTGCACCCCGTCGGTGCCGAGAGGAATCTGCCAGCCGAGCCATGAGCGCGCATTGACGCCGAGATCCTGCAACGCCAGCGCGAGGAGGCCCGCGGTGACCTGCTCGCCGGAGGCAACCACGACATCATATTCGCGGGCATCGTGCAGACGGCTGATCTCGCCGACCCAGCCGACCAGCTGGTTAGTGACCCCGGCCATCGCCGAGACGACCACCGCGACCTCGTTCCCGGCATCGCTCTCGCGCTTGACGCGCAGCGCCACATTCCTGATCCGCTCGATATCGCGGACGGAAGTGCCGCCAAATTTCTGCACGATGCGCGCCATGAATTTCCATCCGAGAATCTGATAAAACCGGCCAGGATCATTGCCGATCGAATGGCGTGTATCCATACTCTGTCCGACGCCAGCGAAGCAAGCCGCGCGCCGGTTCGGCTCGAACGGCAGAGGATGATCACGGCGATGCCACGGAAGGCGACTGCAACCTCCGGTTCGACCACCCCCGGCCCCACCACGGTCGATCCGGCGGAGATCGCGCGCTTCACGGCGATGGCCGAGAGCTGGTGGGATCCTGTCGGCAAGTTCAAGCCGCTGCACCGGCTAAATCCGGTGCGCCTCGGCTTCCTGCGCGACCGGCTGACCGCTCATTTCAGCCGTGATCCGACCGCGCTGCGGCCGTTCGAGGGCTTGCGCCTGCTCGATATCGGCTGCGGCGGCGGACTGGTCGCCGAGCCGATGGCGAGGCTGGGTTTCGCCGTCACCGGCATCGACGCGGGGGCCGCAATCGTCGCGACGGCGCACACCCATGCCGCGCAGAGCGGCCTCGCCATCGACTATCGCGCCGTTGCTGCCGAGACATTGGCCGCCTCCGGCGAGCTATTCGATGTCGTGCTGGCGCTGGAGATCGTCGAGCATGTCGCCGATCTCGACGCCTTCCTCGCCGCGGCGGCCACGCTGGTGCGGCCGGGCGGCGCGTTCGTCGCCGCGACGCTCAACCGAACGGCGAAATCCTATCTATTCGCCATCATCGGCGCCGAATACGTGCTCGGCTGGCTGCCGCGGGGAACTCATGACTGGCGGAAATTCGTGCGCCCCTCCGAGCTCGCCGCCCAGCTGCGCCGCAATCGGCTGCGCGTCGAAGAGATCACCGGCGTCACCTACAATCCGCTCGGCGACAGCTGGGCGCTGAGCAGCGATCTCGATGTCAACTACATGGCGTTCGCAACCGGCTGATCCCGGCGAGCGGTCTCAAGCGTCGGTCGGCGGCAGCCAGGGGATGCGGTTGACCTCGATGCCCTCCTCGGCGAGGTCCTTCGCGTCGTCGTCGCTCGCCTCGCCGTAGATGCCACGCGGATCGCTCTCGCCATAGTGAATGCGCCGCGCCTCCTCGGCAAAGCGCTCACCGACATAGTCGCAATGGGTCTCGACATGGCGGCGCAGCTCCTGCAAGGCCTTGCGCAGTTCTGCCGGCGAGGGCGCCGCCGCGGCGTTGCGCGCGCGCGCGACGCGCGGCGCCATCGGCGCCTTGGTCACCGATTTATCACCGCATTGCGGACAGGAGATTTTGCCGCCGGCGCTCTGCCGGTCGAAGGTGGCGCCGTCGCGGAACCACCCCTCGAACTCATGATCGGCCGCACAGCGCAGCGCAAAAAGGATCATTGACGCTCTCTCGCCACCTGGAAAACTCTTACCATCCCGTTACATGGCTTAGCAATCGTGCCATGCAAGTGCTAAGGAATGGCAACCGTCGATGAGCAATTTGCATGGATACATTCCACCCGCCGCCTGGATACGCCGATTCGCCCCCGCTGATCCGCCCGCGGGGACGGGTTCTCGACCTCGCCGCCGGCGGCGGCCGGCATACCGCGCTGCTGCGTGAGCACCGTTACCAGGTGACGGCGGTCGATCGCGATATCTCGGCGCTCGCCGCGGCCTTTGCCGACGATCCTGGCTGCGCAATCCGCACCCTTGACCTCGAGGACGGCGCCGCCTGCGCGCTCGGCCAGGACTATGACGGCATCGTTGTCGCCAACTACCTGCACCGTCCGCTTTTCCCGGCGCTGATCGCCGCCCTCGCTCCGGGCGGCATCCTCCTTTACGAGACTTTCGCGGCGGGAAACGAGCGCTTCGGTAGGCCAAGCAATCCTGAACTCCTGCTGCGTCCCGGCGAGCTGCTCGCCGCCTTCGGCACGGCGCTGACGGTCATCGCCTTCGAGCAGGGCGTTGTCGACCAGCCGCGACCGGCGGTCGTCCAACGCATCGCCGCGGCGAAGGGCAGCTCGCCCCTCCCGCTGCCGCCAGCGGCAGCTTCGGCCTGACGCTATTCGGCGGCGAGCGGCGCCTGCATCGTCTGCGGCGCCGGCACGGGGCGATCATGGCGCAGCGCCGGCACCATGCGGCGGGCCTCGGCGATCTTGGCGGTATCGATCTCGGCGGTGACGAAGCCGACACCCTCGCCGGCATCGGCGAGCACCTCGCCCCAGGGATCGACGATCAGCGAATGGCCGAAGGTCTTGCGGCCTTCGGCATGTTCGCCCCATTGCGCCGGAGCGAAGACGAAGCAGCCATTCTCGATCGCCCGCGCGCGTTGCAGCACATGCCAATGCGCGTTGCCGGTCGGCACCGTGAAGGCGGCCGGGATCGACAGGAAATCGGCGCCGGCCTGGGCTAGCGCGCGGTAGAGATAGGGAAAGCGCAGATCGTAGCACACGGTCATGCCAAGCGTGCCCCAGGGCAGCGCCGCCAGGACCGAAGCCTCGCCGGGCCGATAGAGCGCCGATTCGCGATAGCTCTCGCCGTTCTTCAAATCGACGTCGAACATGTGGATCTTGTCGTAGCGGGCGGCGATGGCGCCGTCCGGCGCGAGCAGGAATGAGCGGTTTGCCAGGCACTCCGCCTCGAGCTTGATGGGCGTGGAGCCGAGCAGCAGCCAAGCGCCGGTCTCGCGCGCGAGGTCACGAAAGGCGGCGAGCGCCGGGTTGGCGGCCTCGTCCGTCGCCTTGGCGAGGTGGCGGTCGCGCTTGGGCTCGAACATGCCGGTGATCTCCGGCGTCATGATGAGATCGGCCCCGGCGTCGCGGGCGCGGCGGATGAGGTCGGTCGCCGCCGTGATATTGGGCGCGAACTCGCGCTCCGACGTCATCTGCACGCAGGCGGCAGTGAATTTTGCGCTCATGGCTGCACTCCAAGCTTGGCGTCGAGCTTGCCGGCGCTTTCGAGCGCCATCAGATCATCCGAGCCGCCGACGTGCTCGTCGTCGATGAAGATCTGCGGCACCGTATAGCGGCCGTTGGCCCGCTTGACCATCTCGTCCCGCTTGTCCGGCTGAGCGTCGACATCGATGTCGGTGAAGGTTACTCCTTTGCGCTGCAGCAGGCTCCGCGCCCGCGCGCAATAAGGACAGAACATAGTGGAATACATCTCGACCTTGGCCATCGCGTCTCGGATTCCTTATCACCACCGCCTTATTGAAAATAGTCGCCCCGGTAGCAAACCGCCACTGTCGATGCAATCAGGCGCCGCCGCGCACCACCCGGGCGAGGGTCAGTACGTCCACCTGCGCGGCCCCGGCACGCCGCAGGATGCGGGCGCATTCGCGCACCGTGGCGCCTGTGGTGAACACGTCGTCGATCAGCACGAGGCGGCGTCCGGCGACGCTGCGCCCCGGGCGCAGCGCGAAGGCGCCGCGGACGTTGTCGGCGCGCCCGGCGGCGTTGCGATGGCCTTGCGAGGGGGTGCGCCGGCGCCGCTGCAGCCAGTCGGGCGCGACCGGCGGCCCACCGGCGGCGCGGACGGCATGGGCGAGCAGCGCCGCCTGGTTGTAGCGCCGGCGCAGCAGGCGCCAGCG
>DATAQP010000401.1:0-5737 GCA_036264595.1 Allostellaceae bacterium | reverse complement strand
GTCACCGCGCCGGCGTCGAGCGCCTGCTCGATCTCGCCGAGCGTGCCGAAGGACATGCCCTCGCCCTTGTCGCCCTCGCGCTCCATCGTGATGTAGTAGAGACCGAGCACGATGTCCTGCGACGGCACGATGATCGGCTTGCCGTTGGCCGGGCTGAGGATGTTGTTGGTCGACATCATCAGCACGCGCGCCTCGAGCTGCGCCTCGAGCGACAGCGGCACGTGCACCGCCATCTGGTCGCCGTCGAAATCGGCGTTGAAGGCGGTGCAGACCAGCGGATGGAGCTGGATCGCCTTGCCCTCGATGAGGGTCGGCTCGAAGGCCTGGATGCCCAGGCGATGCAGGGTCGGTGCGCGGTTCAGGAGTACCGGATGCTCGCGAATGACCTCCTCGAGGATGTCCCACACCTCGGGACGCTCCTTCTCGACCATGCGCTTGGCCGCCTTGATCGTCGAGGCGAGGCCGTAGAGCTCGAGCTTGGAGTAGATGAACGGCTTGAACAGCTCGAGCGCCATCTTCTTCGGCAGGCCGCATTGATGCAGCTTGAGTTCGGGACCGACGACGATGACCGAGCGGCCGGAATAGTCGACGCGCTTGCCGAGCAGGTTCTGCCGGAAGCGGCCCTGCTTTCCCTTGAGCATGTCGGAGAGCGACTTCAGCGGCCGCTTGTTGGCACCGGTGATGATGCGGCCGCGACGGCCGTTATCGAAGAGGGCGTCGACCGCCTCCTGCAGCATACGCTTCTCGTTGCGCACGATGATGTCCGGGGCGCGCAGCTCGATCAGCCGCTTCAGCCGGTTGTTGCGGTTGATGACGCGGCGATAGAGGTCGTTGAGGTCGGAGGTGGCGAAGCGGCCACCGTCGAGCGGCACGAGCGGACGCAGCTCGGGCGGGATGACCGGGACGACCTCGAGGATCATCCATTCCGGCCGGCTCTTCGAATCGATGAAGGCCTCGAGCAGCTTCAGCCGCTTGACCAGCTTCTTACGCTTGGCTTCCGAGTTGGTGTCGCGCAGTTCCTGGCGAACCTTCTCGCGCTCCTCCTCCAGGTTGATGGCGGAGAGCATCTTCTGCAGCGCCTCGGCGCCGATGGCCGCAGTGAACTGGTCCTCGCCGAATTCGTCCTGCGCGTTGAGGTATTCCTCCTCACCGAGCAGCTGATGCATCTTGAGCGGGGTGAGGCCCGGCTCGATGACGACGTAGTTCTCGAAATAGAGGACGCGCTCGAGCTCCTTCAACGTCATGTCGAGCAGGAGGCCGATGCGGCTAGGCAGCGATTTGAGGAACCAGATATGGGCAACCGGCGAGGCGAGCTCGATATGGCCCATGCGGTCGCGCCGCACCTTCGAGAGCGTGACCTCGACGCCGCACTTCTCGCAGATGATGCCGCGATACTTCATGCGCTTGTACTTGCCGCACAAGCACTCGTAATCCTTGATCGGGCCGAAGATGCGGGCGCAGAACAAGCCGTCGCGCTCCGGCTTGAACGTGCGGTAGTTGATCGTCTCCGGTTTCTTGATCTTGCCGTAGGACCACGAGCGGATACGCTCGGGGCTGGCGATCGAGATGCGGATCTGATCGAAGCTCTGCGGGCCGCTGACCTGCCCGAATATGTTCATCAGTTCGTTCATGAACGACCTCTCTTCGTAACCCGTGACCCGACCCGGCGGCTCTTCGGCCGGGCGGGAGGAGCGGGCGGCAGCATCCTGCCGCCCGCCTCGTTATGGCTGACTAGCGCGATCAATAGCTGCGCTGCTCGAGCTCGACGTTGAGACCGAGCGACCGCAGCTCCTTGACCAGCACGTTGAACGATTCGGGGATGCCGGCCTCGAAATTGTCGTCGCCGCGGACGATCGCCTCGTAGACCTTGGTACGGCCCGACACGTCATCCGATTTGACCGTCAGCATCTCCTGAAGCGTATAGGCCGCGCCGTAGGCCTCGAGCGCCCACACCTCCATCTCGCCGAAGCGCTGACCGCCGAACTGCGCCTTGCCGCCCAGCGGCTGCTGGGTGACCAGGCTGTACGGGCCGATCGAGCGGGCGTGGATCTTGTCGTCGACCAGATGGTGGAGCTTCAGCATGTAGATGTAGCCCACCGTCACCTTGCGGTCGAAGGCCTCGCCGGTCCGCCCGTCGACCAAGGTGACCTGGCCGGAGCTGTCGAGGCCGGCCTTGGTCAGCATGCCGACGATATCCTCCTCGCGGGCGCCGTCGAAGACGGGGCTCGCCATCGGCACGCCGTGGCTGAGCTGCGCCGCGAGCAGGCCGAGCTCGGGATCGTCCATCCGCTTGATCTCGGCACGCTCCTCCACCTCCTCGTAGATCGTGCCGAGGAGCTTGCGCAGATCGGCCGATTTCTCGGTGCGGTTGTACTGCGCCAGCATGTCGCCGATCTGGCGGCCGAGACCGGCCGCCGCCCAGCCGAGATGCGTCTCGAGGATCTGCCCGACATTCATGCGGCTCGGCACGCCGAGCGGGTTGAGCACGATGTCGACCGGCTTGCCGTCATCGAGATACGGCATGTCCTCGACCGGCATGATCTTCGAGATGACGCCCTTGTTCCGTGCCGTCCGGCCATCTTGTCGCCGGGCTGCAGCTTGCGCTTCACGGCGACGAAGACCTTGACCATCTTCATGACGCCGGGCGGCAGCTCGTCGCCGCGCTGGAGCTTCTCGACCTTGCTCTCGAAACGCGCCTGCAGGGCGCCGATGGAATCGTCCATCTGCTTCTTGAGCGCCTCGACATCGGCCATGCGCTCGTCGTTGCGCAGCGCGATGCTCTTCCACTGGCCGGGCGTGTACTCGGCGAGCAGATCCTCGGTGACCTTGGCCCCCGACTTCATGCCCTTGGGGCCGCTCGCCACGACATAGCCCAGGAGCAGCTCCTTGAGCCGGGCATAGAAGCTGCGCTCGAGGATCGCGCGCTCATCGTCGCGGTCCTTGGCGAGACGCTCGATCTCCGCCCGCTCGATGGCGAGGGCGCGCTCGTCCTTGTCGACGCCGCGCCTGGAGAAGACGCGGACCTCGACGATCGTGCCAGAGACGCCCGGCGGCAGGCGCAGCGAGGTGTCGCGCACGTCGGACGCCTTCTCGCCGAAGATGGCGCGCAGCAGCTTCTCTTCCGGCGTCATCGGCGATTCGCCCTTCGGCGTCACCTTGCCGACCAGGATATCGCCCGGCTTGACCTCGGCGCCGATATAGACGATGCCGGCCTCGTCGAGATTCTTCAGGGCCTCCTCGCCGACATTCGGGATGTCGCGGGTGATCTCCTCCTGGCCGAGCTTGGTGTCGCGCCCCATGACCTCGAACTCCTCGATATGGATCGAGGTGAAGACGTCGTCGGAGACGATGCGCTCGGAGATGAGGATCGAGTCCTCGAAGTTGTAGCCGTTCCACGGCATGAAGGCGACGAGCACGTTGCGGCCGAGCGCGAGCTCGCCGAATTGCGTCGACGGCCCGTCGCCGATGATGTCGCCGGCCTTGACGACCTGCCCGACATTGACCAGCGGCCGCTGCGTGATGCAGGTGTTCTGGTTCGAGCGCTGGAACTTCAGCAGGTTGTAGATGTCGACGCCGGCCGCCGCCGCCGAGGTCTCCTCGGTGGCGCGGATGACGATGCGGGTGGCATCGACCTGGTCGACGATGCCGGCCCGGCGGGCGATGATGGTGACGCCGCTGTCGCGCGCCACCGTCTCTTCCATGCCGGTGCCGACGAGCGGCGCCTCGGCCTGGATGAGCGGCACCGCCTGACGCTGCATGTTTGAGCCCATGAGGGCGCGGTTGGCGTCGTCGTTCTCGAGGAACGGGATAAGCGCCGCGGCGACCGAGACGAGCTGCTTGGGCGAGACGTCGATGAAGTCGATGTCCTGAGGCCGCGCCATGACGAAGTCGCCGCTCTTGCGGCAGTTCGTCAGATCGGCCACGACATGGCCCTTGGCGTCGAGCTCGACATTGGCCTGACCGATCGCGTAGCGCCCTTCCTCCATGGCGGAGAGGTAAACGACCTCATTGGTTACCTTGCCGTCCTTGACGCGGCGGTAAGGGCTCTCGATGAAGCCGTACTGGTTGACCCGCGCGAAGGTCGCCAGGCTGTTGATCAGCCCGATATTCGGGCCTTCCGGCGTCTCGATCGGGCAGATCCGGCCGTAATGCGTGGGATGCACGTCGCGCACCTCGAAGCCGGCGCGCTCGCGGGTGAGACCGCCCGGCCCGAGGGCCGAGAGGCGCCGCTTGTGGGTGATCTCGGAGAGCGGGTTGGTCTGATCCATGAACTGCGAGAGCTGCGAGGAGCCGAAGAATTCGCGCACCGCCGCCGCCGCCGGCTTGGCATTGATCAGGTCGTGCGGCATCACGGTGTCGATCTCGACCGAGCTCATGCGCTCGCGGATCGCCCGCTCCATGCGCAGGAGGCCGACGCGGTACTGGTTCTCCATCAGCTCGCCGACCGAGCGCACGCGGCGATTGCCGAGATGGTCGATGTCGTCGATCTCGCCGCGCCCATCCTTGAGCTCAACGAGGACCTTGAGTATCGACAGGACGTCGGCCTTGCGCAACGTGCGGAACGTGTCCGCCGTCTGCTGGTTGAGCCGCGAGTTCATCTTGACGCGGCCGACCGCCGAGAGGTCGTAGCGCTCGCTGTCGAAGAACAGGCTGCGGAACAGCGCCTCGGCCGTCTCCAAGGTCGGCGGCTCGCCCGGCCGCATGACGCGGTAGATGTCGATCAGCGCGTCCTCCCGCGTCGCATTCTTGTCGAGCGCCAGGGTGTTGCGGACATAGGGGCCGATCGAGACGTGGTCGATAGCCAGCACCGGCAGCTCGGTGACGCCGGCATCGGCTAGCAGCTGCAGCGTCGCCTCCGTGATCTCGTCGCCGGCCTCAATATGAACCTCGCCGGTCTGCTCGTTGATGATGTCCGAGGCGATGAAATGGCCGATCAGCTCCTCGTCGGGAACGAGAATCTCCTTGAGACCGTCCTCGAGCAGCTTGCGCGCCAGGCGGGGCGTCAGCTTGGTGCCCGCCTCGGCCTTGACCTTGCCGGTCTTGGCGTCGACGAGATCGTTGTTCAGCTTGGCCCCCTTGTAGCGGTTGGTGTCGAAGGCCGCCATCCAGCCCTTCTTGCCGCGCCGGAACGAGGTCGTCTCGTAGAAATAGCCGAGAATCTCCTCCTTCGACATGCCCTGCGCCTCGAAGGGCTGCAGAACCTTGCCGTCGGCGGCACGCTCGACGCGCAGCTTCTCGGTCGCCGCGCTGTCGAGGGCGAGCAGCAGCGTCGTCGCCGGCAGCTTGCGGCGGCGGTCGATGCGGACATAGAGATGGTCCTTGGCGTCGAACTCGAAATCGAGCCAGGAGCCGCGATAGGGAATGACGCGGGCGGCGAAGAGATACTTGCCCGAGGAATGCGTCTTGCCCTTGTCATGATCGAAGAAGACACCCGGGCTGCGGTGCATCTGCGAGACGATGACGCGCTCGGTGCCGTTGATGATGAAGGTGCCGTTCTTGGTCATGAGCGGCATGTCGCCCATGTAGACGTCCTGCTCCTTGATGTCGCGGATCGAGCGCGAGCCGGTGTCCTCGTCGACGTCCCAGACGACGAGGCGCAACGTGACCTTAAGCGGCGCGGCGAAGGTAATACCGCGCTGCTGGCACTCGTCGACATCGTACTTGGGCGTTTCGAGCTCGTAGCGGACAAATTCGAGCTGCGCCCGTTCCGAGAAATCGCGGATCGGGAAAACCGACT
>DATAQP010000297.1:0-1799 GCA_036264595.1 Allostellaceae bacterium | reverse complement strand
GTGCATGTCGGCGGCCGCATCAGAATGCGCCGTCTGCTTTTGGGGATGAACCAGGAGACGCTCGCCAACGCACTCGGCCTCACCTTTCAGCAGGTGCAGAAATACGAGGGCGGCGCCAACCGCGTGAGCGCATCCCGCTTGTCGGCGATGGCGGATATCCTCAGCGTGCCGATTTCCTATTTCTTCGGCGATTTGCGGCCCGACGATGCCGAGATCAGCCCGGAGGACCGGCAGTGGCGGGAGTACCTTCAGCGGCCCGAAACGATCGAGTTCATCCGGCTGTATTACGCGATCCCCGACCCGAAGATCCGGCGCCAGTTCCTTGATATGGCCAAGACGGTCGCCGAATCGTACGAGGCCAAGCCGTAAGTTCTGGTCCCAATCTAAACACGTCGTGCCCGGCCTTGTGCCGGGCACCCACGTCTTTCGAGCGGTGCAGGAAAGGCGTGGATGGCCGGGACGAGCCCGGCCAAGACGATCAAAGCGAGTTGTCGCGCGGTCGTGCCCTACTCCACCGTGACGCTTTTCGCCAGGTTGCGGGGCTGGTCTACGTCGGTGCCTTTGAGGACGGCGGTGTGGTAGGCGAGGAGCTGGATCGGGATCGCGTAGAGGAGCGGGGCGACAAACGGATCGCAATTCGGCACCGCGATGCCGAAGGCGAGCCGATCGGCGAGGCGGGCTACCCCGGCGGCGTCCGAGATCATCACGACGCGGCCGCCGCGGGCCATGACCTCCTCGACATTACCGAGGGTCTTTTCGAAGAGATCGTCGTGCGGCGCCAGCACGATGACCGGCACGTTCTCGTCGATGAGGGCGATCGGCCCGTGCTTCATCTCGCCGGCGGCGTAGCCTTCGGCGTGGATGTAGGAGATCTCCTTCAGCTTGAGTGCGCCTTCTAGCGCCAGCGGATAGGCGCTGCCGCGGCCGAGATAGAGCACGTCGCGCGCCTCGGCGATCTCTGCGGCGATCTCGCGGATCCGCTCGTCGTGGTTCAATACGTCGCTGGCGCGCGACGGGATCTCTGTCATGACGCCGACCAGCTCCGCCTCGCGCTTGTGGCTGATGGCGCCCCGGGCCCGCGCCAGCGCGACGGTGAACGAGGCCAGCACCGCGAGCTGTGTCGTAAAGGCTTTGGTCGAGGCGACGCCGATTTCGGGGCCGGCCAGGGTCGGTAATACGACGTCGGCCTCGCGGGCGATCGAGCTCTCGGGCTGATTGACCACGGCGATGATCTTTTGCCCTTGCGCCTTCGCGTAGCGCAGAGCGGCAAGCGTGTCGGCGGTCTCGCCCGATTGCGACACGAAGATCGCCGCGCCGCCACGCGGCATCGCCGGCGCGCGGTAGCGGAACTCCGAGGCGATGTCGATCTCGACCGAGATGCGGGCGATCCGTTCGAGCCAGTACTTCGCGACAATGCAGGCATGGTAGGCGGTGCCGCAGGCGATCATCGTCATCCGCTCCAGCTCGCCCAGTTCAAAGGGCAGCTCCGGCAGATGCACGGTTCGGGTGGCCGGGTTGATCAGCGCGTTCAGCGTGTCGCCGATCACCGCCGGCTGCTCGAAGATCTCCTTCAGCATGAAGTGGCGGTAATTGCCCTTGCCGATCAGCGCGCCCGAGGCCGCGGATTCGCGGATCGGGCGTGCGACTTCGGCATTTGCGGCGTCGAAAATGGTCACCGCGCGCGATGTGACGACCGCCCAGTCGCCCTCTTCGAGATAGGTGATGCGCCGGGTCAGCGGCGCCAGCGCCAATGCGTCGGAGCCGAGGAACATCTCGCCGTCGCCATAGCCGATGGCGAG
>DATAQP010000238.1:0-10775 GCA_036264595.1 Allostellaceae bacterium | reverse complement strand
GTCTTCGGCGAGGTAATGGACGCGGCGCACCAGTCGCGAGTCGGCGGGATCAATCACAGCGCCGCCGGCTGGGATCTGCAGCAGGCGCTGCTCGCCCGCCTCGAGACGATCTGGCAGCAACCCGATGAGGGCATCTGGGAGGTCCGCGGCGGACGCCAGCATTTCACCCATTCGAAGATCATGGCCTGGGTCGCCTTCGACCGCGCCATCAAATCGATGGACGCCTTCGGGCTGCAAGGGCCGGGGGAACGCTGGCGCGCCATCCGCGCGGCAATCCACGCGGAGGTCTGCGACAAGGGTTTCGATCGCCAGCGCGGCATTTTCGTGCGCTCCTATGGCTCGACGGCGCTCGACGCCACCGCGCTTCTCATCCCGACGGTAGGCTTCCTGCCGCCGACCGATCCGCGCGTGCGCAGCACGGTGGCGACGATCGAGCGCGATCTCCTGCGCGACGGCTTCGTGCTGCGCTATGACACCGCGATTACGGTCGACGGGCTACCGCCGCGCGAGGGCGCCTTCCTCGCCTGCAGCTTCTGGCTGGTCGATGCGCTCGTCATGCTCGGCCGGCTCGACGACGCGACGGCCTTATTCGAGCGGCTGCTGGCGTTGCGCAACGATGTCGGGCTGCTCTCCGAGGAGTATGACCCGGCGGCGAAGCGCCTCGTCGGCAATTTCCCGCAGGCCTTCTCCCATATCGCCCTCATCAACAGCGCGCATAACCTCACCCGGGAGGAGAAGCCGGCCGAGCAACGCTCGGGGCACAAGGGAAGCTGAGACGCGCCGAAGCGCCTCTGCAGAAATAGCATTGATTACAGACGCTTGGCCATTTCGGCGCAGGCCCCAGACATGCGAAGGCCGTCGCCCGACACCTACCGACTGGCAGGATCGAACGACGACCTCGCAATCTCGCCGACAACGATGTCGCCGAGCCCCCTCCCCCATCACACAGGAACCGTCCGCCGCGTTTTCCGTGGGCTATGACGTCGTCTCCGACGCTCTGGAACGTTCTGAAGTGTCTGAAAGCTAGCGGCGAAATATTATGTGAAACTTACGGCGAGGTTATGGATTTGCACCGGCGAGCAGAAAACTAGGGGGATAGGCACCCCAGCATCGGCCATATAATTCCCAGCGCGGTCCGTCGCCCACTCATGAGGATGGCAATGAAATACCTTGGTTTTCCCCTCGTGGGACTGCTCCTCGCCGGCTGCGTCGTCCACCAGGTGCTGGTGGCCACGCCGGTCAGCGCGGCGCCGCCCGCCCCGGCAGCGCAGAATTGCCGCGAGTTCCAGGATACCGTGATTGTTGGTGGGACCCAGCAGCGCGCCTATGGCACGACCTGCCAGCAGGCCGATGGCAGCTGGCATATCGTCGCGCCGCCCAGCGCGAGCCCGCCGCCGGCCGTCGCGGCAGCACCGGTGGCGGTGCCGGTCTATCCGGCGTACCCTTATTACTATCCCTATTATGGCTATCCCGCCTATTACGGCCCCTCGATCGGCGTCGGCTTCCACATCGGCGGGCACTGGCATTGAAAGTACCTCCGCCCGGCCGATTCAGGGCGCGTTGATCCAGATCAATGCCATCGATGCCGTTGCCCGTACTCGGCCGCCCGTCACAATCTGTCCTTCAAACTGTCGGCGAACCGTCATGAAAATCCGCTCTACTCTCGCCAGTGAATAGCATTGGGATCGCGGGATGACGAGTTTGGAGGCGGCGACACGCCAGCGTTGGCTGGCGGTGCTGGCCCGCGCGAGGCTTTCCGAGCTCGAAAGCGCCTGGGACAGCCTCGCCGAGAAGCCGGCCTATTCCCTGCTGCGGCCGACCGAGACCGGGCTCGCGATGGTGCGGGGGCGGGTCGGCGGCACGGGCCAGCCCTTCAATCTCGGGGAGATGACGATGACGCGGGCCGCCGTCCAGCTGCGGCAGGAAGGCGGCAAGGCGGTCAGCGGTTTCGCGCATGTCGCCGGCCGGCAGGCACGCCGCGCCGAGCTTGTCGCCGTCTTCGACGCCTTGCTGCAGGTCAGCGATCGCCATGATGCTATCGCCGAGCGCGTGATCGCGCCGCTGGCGGCACGGCAGAGCGCCGACAAAGCCGCCTTCGCGCGCAAGATCGCCGCCAGCAAGGTCGAGTTCTTCACCGTCGTGCGGGGCAGTTGAGCGTGGTCGAGGTCGCACCCTCAACCGAGCTGGCGATCGACGCCGCGCGTCTCGCGCCCGGCTTCGGCGACCCCGTCCACGATGCGCAGGCGACGTTCCGCGCCGTCCTCGACGCGATGGCCCATCCCGGGCGGCTGGTCGAGCTGCCCGCCAGGCTCGCGGCTCCCGCGCCGCTCGGCGAGGCGGCGATCGCGGTCGTGCTGACGCTGTGCGACGTCGAGACGCCACTATGGCTCGATCCCGGCCTCGCTCCTTCCGCCGACTACCTGCGCTTTCATTGCGGCGTGCCGCTGACATCGCCGGATCTCGCTCATTTCGCCCTGATCGGCGATCCGCATGCGATGCCCCCGCTCGACGCCTTCGCCCTCGGCAGCGACGAATATCCGGACCGCTCGACCACGTTGATCATTGAGGTCGAGCAGCTCCAGGCGGGACGCGGAATGATCCTGTCCGGGCCCGGCATCGCCGACACGGCGCGGCTCGCCGTGTCGAGCTTTCCCGAGCGGTTCTGGGCCGAGCGCCAGCTGCTGGCGGAGCTCTTCCCGCGCGGGCTCGATGTCATCCTGACCTGCGGCAGCCTCCTCGCCGCCCTGCCGCGCACGACGCGCGTCGCGGCGTAAGCAGAGGAACCATGTACGTTGCGGTCAAAGGCGGCGAGCGGGCGATCTCCGCCGCGCACGAATTGCTTGCCGAGGCACGGCGCGGCGATACCGACATCGCCGAACTCAGCGTCGCCCAGATCGAGCAGCAGCTCGCCCTCGCGGTCGACCGCGTGATGACCGAGGGCTCGATCTACGATCGCGAGCTCGCCGCGCTGGCGATCAAGCAGGCGCGCGGCGATCTCGTCGAGGCGATCTTCCTGCTGCGCGCCTATCGCACGACCTTGCCGCGGCTCGCCACCACGCTGCCGATCGATACCGACGCGGCCACTCTGCGGCGGCGCATCTCGGCGACCTTCAAGGATCTTCCCGGCGGCCAGATCCTCGGCCCGACTTTCGACTACACCCATCGCCTGCTCGATTTCGCGCTCGCCGCCGAAAGCGAGAGCGGCGCGACGACGCAGCCGACGGCGCCGCCGCTCGATGCCGGCACCGCGCCCCTGCCGCGCGTCACCGAGCTGCTCGACGAGGAGGGGCTGATCGAGCGCAACCCGACGAGCGATGCGGTTCCGGCCGACATCACGCGCGAGCCGCTCGCCTTTCCCGCAGATCGCGCGGTGCGTCTGCAGAATCTCGCCCGTGGCGATGAGGGGTTCCTGCTCGCTCTCGCCTATTCGACGCAGCGCGGCTATGCCAACAACCATCCCTTCGCCGGCGAAATACGCATCGGCGAGGTCGCCGTCGAGATCGTGCCGCCCGAGCTGGGCTTTCCCGTGGTGATCGGCGACATCGCGATCACCGAATGCGAGATGGTCAACCAGTTCCAGGGCTCGGCGACGGCGCCGCCGCAATTCACCCGCGGCTACGGTGTCGCTTTCGGCGAGTGCGAGCGCAAGGCGATGGCGATGGCGCTCGTCGACCGCTCGCTGCGCGCCGACGAGCTTGGCGAGGAGAAAGTGGCGCCGGCGCAGGACGAGGAGTTCGTGCTCTACCACTCCGACAGCGTCGAGGCGTCCGGCTTCGTGCAGCATCTCAAATTGCCGCACTACGTCGACTTCCAGGCCGAGCTCACCCTGATCCGACGCCTGCGCGAGAGCGCGCCCCGCGAGGCCGCCGAATGAAGCCGGGAGCGCCACACTCGCCGACCGCGACGGGCTACAATTTCGCCTATCTCGACGAGCAGACCAAGCGGATGATCCGCCGCGCCATCCTCAAGGCGGTCGCCATCCCGGGCTATCAGGTGCCGTTCGGCAGCCGCGAAATGCCGATGCCCTATGGCTGGGGCACCGGCGGCATCCAGGTGACGGCCAGCATCATCGGCCAGAACGACGTGCTGAAGGTGATCGACCAGGGCGCCGACGACACGACGAACGCCGTCTCGATCCGTCGCTTCTTCGCCCGCACCACCGGCGTGCGGACGACGGAAAGCACGCGCGAGGCGACGATCGTGCAGACCCGCCACCGCATTCCCGAGACGCCGTTGCGCGGCGATCAGATCATCGTCTACCAGGTGCCGATTCCGGAGCCGCTGCGCTGGCTCGAGCCGCGCGAGACCGAGACGCGCAAGATGCACGCCCTCGCCGAATACGGCGCCATGCATGTCAGCCTCTACGAGGACATCGCCCGCTATGGCCGCGTCATCACCGCCTATGACTATCCTGTCATGGTCAATCACCGCTATCTCATGCTGCCGTCGCCGATCCCGAAATTCGACAATCCGAAGATGAACATGAACCCGGCGCTGCAGCTCTTCGGCGCGGGACGCGAGAAGCGCATCTACGCGGTGCCGCCGCATACCGCGGTGAAGAGCCTCGATTTCATCGACCATCCCTTCGCCGTCGAGCGCTGGGAGGAGAGCTGCGCCGTGTGCGGCGCCAGCGATTCGTTCCTCGACGAGGTCATCACCGACGATCGCGGCGGCCGCGTCTTCATCTGCTCCGACACCGATTACTGCGGGAGTCGGCGCGCCGACCAGGCGGCCGAATGAGCGCGCTCTCGCTCGACCAGGTGGCGGCCGCGCCGGACGATCCGCCGCTCCTCGCCGTCAGCGGCCTCTGCAAATCCTTCGGCGGCCAGATCGCCTGCCGAGATGTCCGCTTCGAATTATGGCCCGGCGAGGTGCTCGGCATCGTCGGTGAATCGGGCTCCGGGAAGACGACCTTGCTTAATTGCGTCTCGACGCGTCTCGCGCCCGATGCCGGCAGCATCCGCTTCCGGCTGCGCGACGGCCGCGTCGCCGAGCTCTTCGAGCTCTCCGAGCCGGTGCGCCGCATGCTGATGCGCACCGATTGGGGCATCGTCCATCAGAATCCGCGCGACGGCCTGCACCTCGGCGTCTCGGCCGGCGCCAATGTCGGCGAGCGCCTGATGGCGGTCGGCGAGCGTCACTATGGCCGGATCCGCGACCAGGCGCGCGACTGGCTCGACAAGGTCGAGATCGATGTCGAGCGGCTCGACGATCGGCCGACGACCTTCTCCGGCGGCATGCAGCAGCGCCTGCAGATCGCCCGCAACCTCGTCTCCGAGCCGCGCCTCGTCTTCATGGACGAGCCGACCGGCGGGCTCGACGTCTCGGTCCAGGCGCGGCTGCTCGATCTCCTGCGCGGGTTATGCGCCGAGCTCAACCTCGCCGCCATCGTCGTCACGCATGATCTCGGCGTCGCCCGTCTCCTCGCCCATCGCCTGATGGTGATGCGGCGCGGCGAGGTGGTCGAGAGCGGCCTCACCGACCAGGTGCTCGACGATCCGCAGCACCCCTACACGCAACTCCTCGTCTCCTCGATCCTCCAATGAGCCTGGAAACCACCTCTTTGTCGGACGACGAGCGGCTGCGCATCGTCGATCTCGCCAAGAGCTTCACTCTGCATAATCAGGGCGGCTCGCGTCTCGCGGTGCTCGACGGCGTCGATCTCGCCGTCGCCGGCGGCGAGTGCGTCGCGCTCAACGGCCCGTCGGGCGCCGGCAAGTCGACCTTGTTGCGCGCCATCTACGGCAACTACCTGCCGCAGCGCGGCCACATCCTCGTGCGCCACGGCGGCGAGACCGTCGACATGGTCGCGGCACCGCCGCGCATCGTCCTCGATGTGCGCCGCCGCAGCATGGGCTTCGTCAGCCAGTTCCTCCGCGTCATTCCGCGCATCGCCACGATCGATATCGTCGGCGAGCCGCTACGTCGCCTCGGAGTCGATGCCGAGGAGGCGCGCGAGCGCGCCACCGCGCTGCTCGCCCGCTTCGCCATTCCGCGCCGCCTGTGGTCGCTGGCGCCGGCGACCTTCTCGGGCGGCGAGCAGCAGCGCGTCAACATCGCGCGCGGGCTGATCGCCGGTCTGCCGATCCTGCTGCTCGACGAGCCGACGGCAGCACTCGACGCCGCCAACCGGCAGAGCGTCATCGAGGCCATCATCGAGGCGCGCGACCGCGGCGCCGCCATCGTCGGCATCTTTCACGACCGCGAGGTGCGCGAGGCGGTCAGCACCCGCCTCTTCGAAATCCACCGTTCGGACATGGCTGCATGATCAACGAGACGATCCTGACCAACGCCGTCATCGTCTCCGCGACCGAGACCTTTCCCGGCAGCGTGGTGGTCCGCGACGGCGCCATCGCTTCCGTGGAGCCCGGCCGCTCGGCGGTCGGCGGCGCCATCGATCTCGAGGGCGACTACCTGCTGCCTGGCCTCGTCGAGCTGCATACCGACAATCTGGAGAAGCATGTCGCGCCGCGGCCGAGCGTGCGCTGGCCCATGCGCGGCGCGGTGCTGGCGCATGACGCTCAGGTCGCCGCCGCCGGCATCACCACCGTGTTCGACGCGCTGACGGTTTGCGAGGTACGCGACAATCCGGTACGCGCGGACATGCTGCAGGAGGCGACGGCGGCGATCGGCGCCGCGCAACGCGACGGTCTGCTGCGCGCCGAGCATTTCCTCCACATGCGCTGCGAGGTCGGCCACGCGGCAGTGGTCGAGATCTTTCAGACCTTCCTCGACGATCCGCTGCTCCGCCTCGTCTCGCTGATGGACCACACGCCGGGTCAGCGCCAATTCGCCACGATCGAGAAATATTTCGAGTATTACGAGGGCAAGTTCGGCTACACGCGGGCGGAGATGAGCGAGCTCGTCGGGCAGAGACTGGCCGAGCAGGAGCTCTTCGCCAACAAGCATCGCCGTGCGCTCGCCGGCATGTGCGCCATGCACCGCCTGCCGACGGCGAGCCATGACGACGCGACGATCGCCCATATCGACGAAGCGGTCGGCTTCGGCCTGACGATCGCCGAATTCCCGACGACCTGCGAAGCGGCGATGGCGGCGCGGGCGCGCGGCATGGCGGTGGTCATGGGGGCGCCAAATGTCGTGCGTGGCGGCTCGCATTCCGGCAACGTCTCGGCGAGCGACCTCGCCGCCGCCGATCTGCTGGATATCTTGTCGTCCGACTATGTACCGTTCAGCCTGCTGCAATCGGTGTTCCTGCTGCATCGCGGGATCGGCATCACCCTGCCCGAGGCGGTGGCCAAGGTCTCGTCCGGCCCGGCACGTGCCGTCGGCCTTGCGGATCGCGGAGAGATCGCGACCGGCAAGCGCGCCGATCTCGTTCAGGTCCACCTCGCCGCCGACGATACGCCGGTCGTCCGTCAGGTATGGCGCGGCGGCCGGCGCACCGTTTGACGTCGCTTATGTCCGACGGGGAGATTCGAGGAATTCCAGCCATGCATCCGATCGAGCAGATTCTTGCCCTGTTGCGCCGCGGCGCGAGCGCCGATTACGACAGCGATCAGATCACCCAGCTTGCCCATGCTCTGCAATGCGCAACCCTGGCCGAGGAGGCGGGCGCCGCCTCGCCGCTGATCGTCGCCGCGCTGCTGCACGACATCGGCCATCTCGTCCACCAGCTCGGGCCGAACGTCGCCCGCCGCGGCATCGACGATCGCCACGAGGTGCGCGGGCGCGACTGGCTCGGCAAATGGTTCGCCGAGGACGTGACCGGCCCCGTGCGGCTCCATGTCGACGCCAAGCGCTATCTCTGCGCCACCGACGCCGATTACTTCTCGCTCCTGTCGCCGGCCTCGGTGCGCAGCCTCGCCCTCCAGGGCGGGCCGTTCCCGATCGCCCTCGCCGAGGGCTTCATCGGCCTGCCGCATGCCAAGGCGGCGGTGCAGCTGCGGCGCTGGGACGAGGGCGCCAAGATCCCCGGGCGGGTGACGCCTGACCTCGATCATTTCCGCCCGCATCTCGAGATGGGGCTGCGGCTCGCAGCCTAGATGACGGTCGATCGGGAACGCTACGCGATCTATTACGCGCCCGCGCCGGAGAGCGCGCTCGGCCGTTTCGGGCGGTCGTGGCTCGGCTATGACGCCGAGACCGGCACGCCGGTGGCGCAGCCCGCGCTGGACGGCATTGCCGCGCAACGTCTGGCGGAGATCACCGCCGAGCCCCGCCGCTACGGTTTTCACGCGACGCTGAAACCGCCGTTTTCCCTCGCTCCCGGTAGGACGGGCACCGGCCTTGCGACCGCGCTCGCCGCCTTCGCTGCACGGCAGGGGGCCGTCCTGGCGCCACCGTCGACGCTCGCCGCCATCTCGGGTTTCTGGGCCCTGGTGCCATCGCTGCCCTGCCCGAAGCTGGCGCGCCTCGCCGCGGATTGCGTGCGGCATTTCGATCCCTTCCGCGCGCCGCCTGCGCAAGAGGAGCTCGCCAGACGCCAGCGCGCCGGCCTCAGCCCGGCACAGGAGGCGCTGCTGGCGGCTTGGGGCTATCCTTATGTGATGGACGAGTTCCGCTTCCACCTGACGTTGACCGAGCGTCTCGCGGGAGACGAGGCGTCCCGCATCGGCGCGGTCTTGTCGGAACGCGTGGCACCGTTCTGCCGCGCGCCGCTGCCCATCGACGCGCTCGCCCTCTTCCATCAGCCCGGGCGCGGCGAGAATTTCCGCCTAGTGCGCCGCTATCGCCTTGCCGGCACGGCAGGCGAAGCCGCCGGCTGAGAAGCGATCCCGCGCAGGATGGCGACGAATTGCGCGACGGCGTGCTCCAGCGCCCCGTCATTCACCAACGTCGTGACATCGGCAGCAGGCTCGAGCTCGGCGGCTGCGCGCTCGAGCCGGCGGCCGATATCCGCCGCGCTCTCGCGCCCGCGCGAGGCGAGGCGGGTGGCCAGCACCTCGCGCGGGGCCAGGATCTGTACGATTCGGACCGGCGGAAGAAAGGCGCGCGCGGCGTCGATCACCGTGCGCGAAACATTGGCGACGACGATGCGGCCGGCCGAACGTTCCGCGGCGAGCGCCGCCGGAATGCCGTAATCGAGCCCATGCGCCTGCCAGTGCAGGAGAAACGCGCCGCGCGCCCGCGCCGCCGCGAACGCCGCCGAAGACAGCGCGACATGCGCTTCGCCGCCGGCGGCGAGCGGGCGAGTGATCGAGCGTCGCGCGAAGACGAAAGACGGATCGGCACGCAACCGCGACGCGGCGCCAGCGATGATGCTGTCCTTGCCGACGCCGCTCGGTCCGACGACGAGGACGAGCGTGCCGGTCGGGGAGGCGGCCACGCTAGACGAACATGCGGCGCAGCCATTGCGAGACCGCGTCGATGATGATCACCGAGGCCAAGATGATGATGATGACGGCGCAGGCCTGGGGGAATTGGAAGGCGCGCACGACCTCCCAGATGATCAGCCCGATGCCACCGGCGCCGACCAGCCCGACGACCGAAGCGGAGCGGACATTCGATTCGAAGCGGTAGAGGGCGTAGGAGATCCACAGCGGCATGACCTGAGGGATGACGCCGTAGACGATCTCCTCGAGGAGGTTGGCGCCGGTCGCGCGGATGCCCTCGACGGGCTGCGGATCGATCGCCTCGACTGCCTCGGCGAAGAGCTTGGCGAGGATGCCGGTCGTATGGACGAAGAGCGCCAGCACGCCGGCGAAGGGGCCGAGCCCGACCGCGGCGACGAACAGCATGGCGAAGACAAGCTCGTTGATGCAGCGGCAGAGATCCATCAGCCGGCGACAGGGCTGGGCGACCCACCAGGGCGCGATGTTGCCGGCGCAAAGCAAGCCGAAGGGTATGGCGAAGATCACCGCGAGGACGGTGCCCCAGATCGCGATGGCGATCGTCACCCACATCTCCTGCACGTATTCCCGCCAATCGGCGAAATCGGGCGGGAAAAATTCGCGGACTTCCTTGACAATATTGCCGAAATCGCGGATCAGCTGAAGCGGGTCCATCTCGGCGCCGCGCCACGACGCGGCCAGCCCCGCGAGAACGAGGCCGTAGAACAGCCCGCGCAACAGGGACTGATGCCGATCGCCGCTCGGCCGCGTCAGCGGGCCGAGCGGGTCGATGCGGCTGTCGTCCTGGGCGGTCACGGCGATCGCCCGCTCGTTCCGCGGGCCGCTTAGTTGGTCACCGCCTGCTTCTCGAGCTCGGCGAGCTTGGCGTCGATCTCGCCGATGCGCTTGGTCTTCTCCTCTGCCGACATGTTGGCGTCGTCCTGGAGCTTGATCTTGTCGCGGAACAGCATGATCTGGCGGATCGGGACGAGCTGGGTATTGTCCGAGGCGCGGATCGGCCCGTAGCTCAGATTGGCCAGATTCTCCTTCTGCTTTTCCCAGCCCGGACCCGCCGCCGGCGTGCCATAGGCTAGGAAGAAGGCTTTGATCTTGGCCTTGAGATCTGCCGGCAAATCCTTGCGGTAGACCAGGGGATCGCCGGGGATCAGCGGCGAGCGCCAGATCTCGCGCACCTCGGCGACCTTGGCCGGCTGGCTGGCGGCGAATTTCGCCATGTCCTCGGTGTTGTTGGTGGCGACGTCGACCTGCTTGTTGGCGACCGCCACCATGTTGGATTCGTGATTGCCCACGGCGACGCGCTTGAACTGCTTGGTGATGTCGATGTGGTTCTTCGCCCAGGCGTAATAGCTCGGCATCAGGAAGCCCGAGGTGGACTTCGGATCACCATTGCCGAAGGTGTATTTGCCGGGGCTGTCGAGAATGTCCTTCAGCGACTTGATCGGACTGTCCTTATGGACGATCAGC
>DATAQP010000232.1:0-22818 GCA_036264595.1 Allostellaceae bacterium | reverse complement strand
CGTTGAGCGTCGCCGAGATCAGCGCGTAATAGCCCATGATGCCGACGAGATCGACCAGGCCGCGCTCGCCGAGCTGGGCCAGGGCGCGCGCATAGGTCGCGTCGTCGACGCGATGATCGCGGTAATAGGCGCGGCAGAAATCATAGACCACCCGCTCGTCCTCGCGGATGAAGTCGGGGGTGCGGCGCGAAGCGATGGCGGCGATCACGGCGTCGCCGATCCCGGCCTTGCGGGCGTGTTTCTCGTGCGCGTACCACTCGTAATGCGCCGTCCAATGGCGTGCCGTCACCAATATGGCGAGCTCGGAGAGGCGCGGCTCAAGCGAAGTGTCGTAGCGGCAGAAGGCGCCGAGCCGCTGCGCGTTCTCGGCGAGAACAGGGCTGCGCAGCCAGATCTGCAGCGGCGCCGGCACCGCGCCGCGCGGCCCGCTGGCAATCTCCTGCCAGATGCGCTTTTGATCGGCGTCGAGCGCCGCGGGGTCGAGCGGCTTGTAGCGTGCCAATACTTCCTCCTTCGCCTGCTGTCCCCTCTCCCTACGGGAGAGGGTTTATTGGCGTTTCAGCACCGCCTCGACTTGCCGCCAGCCCGCCTCGGCGATGCCGCGGGCGCGGCGGCCGGACTGCTCGGCCTGCTTGCTCGCCGCGGTGCCGTCGAGAAAGCGCTTCATGATGCCCTGCAGGATGCCGGCGAGGCGGAACATGTTGTAGGCGATGTAGGTATCCCAATGCGGGATGCCGTCGCGCCCGGTGCGCCGGCAATAGGCGGCGACGTACTCCGCCTCACTGGGGATGCCGGTGGCGGCGAAATCGGTGCCGGCGAGGCCGCGGAACATTGCCGGCTCGAGCCGCCAGTACATCACGTGATAGGCGAAATCGGCCAGCGGGTCGCCAAGCGTCGAGAGCTCCCAGTCGATCACCGCGCGGATGACAGGCGCGTCGGCCGCGAAAATCATGTTGTCCATGCGGTAGTCGCCATGGACGATGCCGGTGTCGTCGGCCGGCGGGATATTCTGCGGCAGCCAGGCGATCAGATTGTCCATCGCCTCGATGCGCTCCGTCTCGGACAGGCGGTATTGCTTAGTCCAGCGGTCGATCTGGCGCTGCAGGTAATTGCCCGGCCTGCCATAGCTCTCCAGCCCGATCGTCCGGTAATCGACCTGATGAAGCCGCGCGATGGTGGCGTTCATCGCGTCAAAGACCGCGGCGCGCTCCTCGCGCGCCATGCCGGGAAGCTGCTGGTCCCAGAGGACGCGGCCCTCGACGCAATCCATGACGTAGAACGCCGTGCCGATGACGGATTCGTCCTCGCAGAGCCCAAAGGTCTGCGGCACCGGGAAACCGGTGGCGCCGAGAGCGGTGATGACGCGGTACTCGCGGTCGACGGCATGCGCCGAGGCGAGCAGCTTGCCGGGCGGCTTGCGGCGCAGCACGTAGCGGCCCAACGGCGTCGTCAGCCGATAGGTCGGGTTCGACTGCCCGCCGCCGAACTGCTCGACGGCGAGCGGTCCCTCGTAATCGGTGACATGAGCGCGCATCCAGGCGTCGAGCCGCTCGGTATCGAAGCGATGCCGCTCCTGGACCGGGATGACGGTGGGATTGTCAGTCATGCCGACCTCGGCCCGAGAAGAAGAAAGTGGACGTTTGAACCACGAAGGACACGAAGAGCACAAAGAGGATTTTATCGCGCGGTGCGCGACAGGAAGAGCTTCGTGTCCTTTGTGACCTTCGTGGTGAACCTCTCGTCTCCATTGGCCGAACATCACACCGCCGCCGCGCCGCCGAGCAGGACCGTCACCTGGCTCGACAGCGTGCCGCCATTGCCGTGGCAGAGCGCGATCTCGGCGCCCCGGACCTGGCGCGCGCCGGCCTCGCCGCGCAGCTGCGTCGCGCCCTCGATCAAGGTGAAGATGCCGTACATGCCGGGATGGACGCAGGAGAGCCCGCCGCCATTGGTATTGACCGGCAGCGCGCCGCCCGGCGCGATGCGGCCGCCGGCGACGAAGGCGCCGCCCTCGCCCTTCTTGCAATAGCCGAGATCCTCGAGGAAGAGGATGGTGTTGATGGTGAAAGCGTCATAGAGCTCGAGCACGTCGACCTCCTGCGGCGAGAGGCCGGCCATGGCGAAGGCGCGCGGCCCCGACTGCGCCGCGCCGGTCACCGTGAGGTCGGGCATCGACGAGATCTGGCGATGCGTCGTCGCGAAGCCGCCGCCGAGGAAATAGACCGGCTTCTTCGCCGACACCTTGGCGCGGTCGGCCGCGACCATCACGAGCGCGCCGGCGCCGTCGGTGACGAGGCAGCAATCGCGCACGGTGAAGGGATCGCAGACCATCCGCGCGGCGCGTACCTCGGCGACGGTGAGGGGCTCGCGCATGAAGGCGTCGGGGTTGAGCGACGCCCAGCCGCGCGCCGCGACGGCGACCTCGGCGAGCTGCTCGACCGTCGTGCCGTATTGATGGATATGGCGCGACGCCGCCAGCGCGTAGGCGGTCAGCGGCATGCGCGGCTTGTAGAGCACCTCGTAGGGCGGCGGATCGGACATGCTGGTCAGCCGCCCGCTGGCGCTGCGCTGGTTCGAGCCGTAGCAGATCAGCGCCACCTTGCAGAGCCCGGCCTGCAGCGCCATCGTCGCCGAGATGACGTGCTGGAGAAACGACGAGCCGCCGACATTGGTGCCGTCGACGATGGCGGGCTGGATGCCGAGATATTCCGGCACGGTGAGGCCGGGCGAGAAGTTGAGCGCCGTCGCGGTATAGACGCCGTCGACGTCGTCGAGGCCGATCCCGGCATCTTCCAGCGCCTTGTGCGCCGCCTCGGCAAGGAGCTCGAGATGGGTGCGGCCGGGCGCCTCCCCGAATCCGGCGGTGCCGGTCCCGATGATGGCGGCGGCGCCGCGCAGGGCATGAGCCATAAGCGCTCCTCCTTACGCCGGATCGAAGATGAGGAGCGGCCCGGCGTCGCCGCCCCCCTCGCCTGGGGCGATGCGTGCCTTGACATTCATGCCGATCGTCACCGCCTCCGGCGGCACGCCTTCGACCCGGCTCATCAGCCGCGCCCCTTCTTCGAGATCGATGAGCGCGATGTTGCGGTCGCCGCCATTCTCCTTGCGGTCACGCACCACCGTCGTCGCATAGACGGTGCCGGCGCCGCTCGCCTCCTGCCAGCGCAAGCCCGTCCCGCCGCAATGCGGGCAGATGGCACGCGGCGGGAATACCGCCTTCGCGCAGGCGGCGCAGCGTTGGATCGCGAATTTCCCGGCGGCGAGATTGTCGCGGTACACGGCAGCCGGTCCCGGGCCTTCGAATGAGTCGTCCGTCACGTACCGATCTCCTCGTTCATCCGCCCGCGATCAGCGATCGTCCGATCAGGATCTGCTGGATCTGCGAGGTGCCCTCGTAGAGGCGGAACAGCCGCGCGTCGCGGTAAAGATGCTCGACCGGGTAGTCCGCCATGTAGCCGGCGCCGCCGAAGATCTGCACCGCACGGTCGGCGATCCGGCCGACCATCTCGCTGGCGAAATATTTGCAGCACGCCGCCTCGACGCGGATATCGGCGCCGCCATCGCGCTTCTTCGCCGCGTCGAGCACCATGCAGCGCGCCGCATAGGCCTCGGTGCGGCTGTCGGCGAGCATCGCCTGGATGAGCTGGAACTCGCCGATCTTCTTGCCGAATTGCTCGCGCTCGCGCGCGTAGCCCACCGCCTCGGCGATCAGCCGCTCGGCGAGGCCGGTGCACACGGCGGCGAGATGGAGGCGGCCGCGATCGAGCACCTTCATCGCCGTCTTGAAGCCGATGCCCTCGCGCCCGCCGATCAGCGCCATCGCCGGCACACGGCAATTCTCGAAGACGACGTCCGCGGTCAGCGAGCCGCGCTGACCCATCTTCTTGTCGATTTTTCCGATGCTGAGACCGGGCGTTCCCGCCTCGACGAGGAAAGCCGAGATGCCGCCGGCGCCCTTGTTCTCGGGATCGCTGCGCGCCATGACGGTGAAGATGCCGGCGACCGGCGCGTTGGTGATGAAGCGCTTGCGTCCGTCGATGACGTAATGATCGCCGTCGCGCCGCGCCCGCGTCTTCAGCGAGGCGGCGTCGGAGCCGGCATCGGGCTCGGTCAGGCAGAACGAGCCGATGAGCTCGCCGCGCGCCATAAGCGGCAGGTATCGTTGGCGCTGCGCGTCGGTGCCGTCGATCACGATGCCCTGCGAGCCGATGCCGACCGTCGTGCCGATGATCGAGCGGAAGGCCGGCGAGGCGCGGCCGAGCTCGAAGCAGATCACCACCTCCTCGGCCATCGCGAGGCCGAGCCCGCCATACTCTTCCGGGATTGTCAGACCGAAGAGGCCGAGTGCCTTCATCTCGGCGACGATCTCGGCGGGGACGCGCTCCTCCTCCTCGACCTGTCTTTCGCTCGGGATCAACAGCTCGTCGACGAAGCGGGCGACGCTCCGCCGCAGCTCTTCGAGCGTGTCGGGACCGAGCGCCATCAGTGTCTTCCGGCGAGCTCGCGCGTGGTCAGCTCGCGAGCGGGGGCCTCGCCGAGATCCCAGAACATCCCGGCCATGATCTGCAGCCCCTCGCGCATGATCGGCGCCAGCACATGCTCGTTGGGCGCGTGCTGCGAGCAGGCGGCGTAGGAATGCGGGACCCAGATGGTCGGCAGGCCGAGCGTCTCGGCGAAGCAATCATTGGGCAGAGAGCCGCCGAGATTAGGCAGCACCGCCGGCTTGCGTCCGGCCGTCTTCTCGATCGAGGACGCCGCCCATTGCACCCAGGGATGGTCGGGCAGCAGCCGCGTCGCCTGGAAGAAGCTCTTGCGCGCATCCGCGACCTTGACCATGCCGAAGCCGTGCTCGGCGAGGTGGCGGCGGATGATCGGCAGGAAGGTGTTGGGGTCGGTGTCGACGGTGTACCGCATCTGGCAATGCGCGGTGGCGCGCGGCGGCACGGCATTGACCGGGTTCTCCGGATTGCCGGTGCGGAAGGCGAGCACCTCGAAGGTGTTCCAGGCGAAGACCTTCTCGGCGGCGGTGAGGCCGGGCTCGCCCCACCAGGGATCGATCTCGGGCCCGTCGGCGCCGGCCTCGACCTCGCAATCGGCGAGCGCCATGCGCACCGAGTTGGGAATCGCGCGCGGCACCAGGTCGCGGACCAGGATCTTGCCGTCGCGCGAGATGATCGAGGCGAGCGCATGCGCTAGGATGACGCCGGGATTGGCGAGCAGCCCGCCCCAATTGCCCGAGTGATGGCCGCCCTCGCGCAGATCGACGGTCATGTCGAAATTGATCGCGCCGCGCGTGCCCATATAGATCGTCGGCCGCGTCGGCGCGAGGCGCGGCCCGTCCGAGCCGAGGAGCATGTCGGCGTCGAGCAGCTGCTTGTTCTCAGCGCAGAACTCCTTGAGGCCGGGCGAGCCGATCTCCTCGCTGGTCTCGACCATGACAGTCGAGTTGAAGCCAAGCCTTCCGCGCTCGGCGAGCACCGCGGCGAGCGCTGCGAGATTGATGGAATGCTGGCCCTTGTTGTCGGCGGTGCCGCGGCCGTAGATGACGTCGCCGTGCTGCTCCAGCCGCCAGGGCGAGAGCCCGTCGCGCCATTGCGGATCGAGGCCGCGGATGACGTCGCCATGGCCATAGGTCAGCACCGTCGGCAGCGCCACATCCTCGACCCGCCTGCCCACCAGGAACGGCCCGCCACCCTTCACCGGGTTGTCGTAGATCGCCGTCTCATAGCCCATCTCCGTCAGGGCCGGCGCGATCTCCTCGCCGAGATAGCGGCCGAGCTCGGGAAAGCTTTCCGCCACCTGGCTCTCGGTATGGATGGCGACCCGGCGCGCGAGATCCTTGAGGAAGGACCCGTCGTCGTAATGCCGCGCCGCGCGCGCGATCGCACCGTCTCTCGTCGTCAAGCGTTCACCTCTCCATAGGGCTGGATCCTTCGACTACGCTCAGGATGAGGAGTGCTCTCCATCAGCGTCTTCCCTCGTCCTGAGCGAAGTCGAAGGACATGGCGGCCGACACATCGCCGACCTTAGCATTCCGCCACCGCGATGACAGCCTCCTCGTCGGCGAGCTCCTCCAGCGCGTGGGCGAAGGCGACGAGCGCCGCCTGGCCGTTCTCCGACAGGCCGTAGACGCCGAAGCTACGGCGCTCGAACCAGCCATAGACGTCGTCCTGCAGGATCTTGCCGGCGCGGGGGACCAGGCCCGTGGCGCGCAGGGCGGCGACCTTCATGGCGCCGTTGCGCGCGAGCAGCTGCGCGCAGCGCAACGCCTCCTGGCGATAGGCGGTGACGATCGGAACGCCGCGCACGCCGCCGCGATTGTGGTCGCCGCGCCGCCGCGCGTGCTCGCCGAGCAGCAACGCGGCGCGCCGCTTGTTCTTGCGCGGCCGGTAGGGCAGCGGGTCGAGCACGATCTCGACGCCGTTTCCCTTGCGCCGTCTGGCTCCCGCGAGCGGGCTGACCGTCATCAGGCCGAGCCCGAGCATGCGGCATAATTTGCGCACGATGCGGTCGTCGGGCGAGACCGTCTCACGCCGCCTGCCGATAGTGCGCGGGACGGCGAGATAGACATTGTCGGTCAACGCCAGGCGCTCGATCCCCTGCAGCACCACGGCGAGGTTGAAGCGCAGCTTGAGCTCGACGACGACTGGCTGCTCGTCGCCGCGCACCGCCACGAGATCGCACCCCCTCACCTCGCCCCTCACGACATAGCCCTGGGCGGTGAGGAAATCCTTCACCGGCTGGTAGAGATCGACCTCGCTCGGCTTCTTATCCTGCGATTTGCCCATATGCTATGGATTCGCCCCCCACCGATGTCACCCTGGCGAAAGCGACCGGCAGGGTTGCGCTCCGGCATATTGCGGCCGCCGCCGGAGGACAATAGATTTCGACGCAGTCGGTGCCATCACAACGGGAATCATGATGACCAGCCAGCTCTTCACGCCGATTGCCCTGCGCGGCCTCACCTTGTCCAACCGCGTCGTCGTCGCGCCGATGTGCCAGTACAGCGCGATCGATGGCAGCGCCACCGATTGGCACGTCCTGCATCTCGGCTCGTTTGCCGTGGCGGGGCCCGGGCTGGTCATGATCGAGGCGACCGGCGTCGAGGCGGCGGGCCGCATCACGCCCGGCTGCACCGGCCTCTATTCGGACGCCAACGAGGCGGCGATGAAGCGCGCCATCGATGCCTGCCGCGCCTATGGCAAGGCGCCGATCGGCATCCAGCTCGCCCATGCCGGGCGCAAGGCGTCCTGCCATGTTCCCTGGGAGGGCGGCACGCCGCTCGAAGCCGACAAGGGCGCCTGGCAGACGGTCGGCCCCTCGGCGATCCCGTTCGACGAAGGCTGGCACACGCCCAAGGCGCTCGACCGCGCCGGCATGGACAGGATCAAGGCCGCCTTCGTGCAGGCGGCGAAGCGCTCCGAGCGGCTCGGCCTCGATCTCATCGAGATGCATTCGGCGCATGGCTATCTCATGCATCAATTCCTCTCGCCCTTCTCCAACCAGCGCACCGACGAGTATGGCGGCAGCCTAGAGAACCGCATGCGCTTCCCGCTTGAGGTCGCGCGCGCCTTGCGCGCTTCATGGCCAGCGGACAAGCCCTTTGGCGTTCGCATCAGTGCCAGCGAGTGGGCGGATGGCGGCTTCAGCCTCGACGAGGCGGTGATCTATTGCCGCGAGCTCAAGGCGCTCGGCTGCGACTATATCTGCGTCTCGAGCGGCGGCAACGCGGCCAAGGTGCGGATCCCCTTCGCCGCCAACTACCAAGTGCCCTTCGCCGCGCGCATCCGCCGCGAGACCGGCATCGCGACGCGCGCCGTCGGCCTCATCGCCGATCCCCATCAGGCCGAGGCGATCCTCACCGCTGGCGATGCCGACATGGTGGCGCTGGCGCGCGGCTTTCTCGACGACCCGCATTGGGTCTGGCACGCCGCCGAGGCGCTCGGCGCCGACGCGACCTACCCGCCGCAATATCTGCGGAGCAAGCCCGCGACCTGGCCGGGTGCGAAGATCGCCCGCGGCGAGCCCAAGGCCAAGGTGGCGTAAAAGGGGCGCTCAGCCCGCCGACGATGCCGGCGCTCCGAGAATGAAGGCGGCGACGATCATGTTGATCGTCTGCCCGTCATCGGAAAGCGGCACCCGCAGGCACTGGTACTGCCTGAGCTTGCTATCCATGAAGAGGTCGTAGGTGCCGCCGGTCGGCCGACGCCCGATGACGGTTTCATGGTAGCGCGCCGCGACATAGGCGCGATATTCGACATCGGGATGAGCGTCGACGAAGCTCCCCGTCAAGTCGTAGCCGGCGCCGGAAGCGAGGACCGAGCCGACCAGCCGGTAGCGGAAGCGCAGCGGCTCGTAGAGGACGTCGAGCAGCACCACGTTGCCGAGGATATAGGCGAAATCGAGCGGGTCGATATCGCGCCGCGCCGCAAATTCCTTGCTCCCTCGCTTACCTTCGAGATAGGCGAAGAAGCGGTGCAGCCGCTCGTCGCTTAATTTGGCGAGCGGATCGTTCGGCATCTTGCGAAGGTCGCAGCCATAGCGGCGTTCAATGCGCCGGCGGGCCGAGGATGATGGCGACGATGACCATGTCGATAGTTCGTCCATCAGTCGAGAGCGGTACGCGAAGATATTGATATCGCTTGGACTCGTTACCCATGAAAAGATCGCAAATGCCACCTGCCGGGCGCCGCGATTTGATCAGCTCGGCATAGCGGTCCAGCATGTCGTCGCGATATGCCGGATGCGCGATATCGCCGCGCGCGGGAAATTCCTGCCCCCCGCGCTTCGCCTCGAGATAGGCGTAAAGCCGGTGCAGGCGCGGATCGCTCACGCTGGCGAGCGGATCGTCGGCTGGCAATTCGACGGTCGCGACAGGGCTGCCATACATGGGGTGCATCTATGGGGCATCCGACTTAAGGCAATGTTACGCCCGCCTCGCCGCCACGAGGCCCCAGCCCCCAGACCCCGGCGCCCAGAATTGTGGATTGTCGGCCGCTGGTCTGGCACTCTCATCCCAGGAGAGGCAACAACCCGGGGACGACGATGTCGAACAGCGCAGCGGTTTTGGTCGAGCAGCACCGTCACTTCTTGATGCCCTGGTCGGTCCAGGAGACCGGGCACCAGGCGCCCGTCATCGAGCGCGCCGACGGCGTCAGCCTGATCGACACGCAGGGGCGCAAGTATTTCGACCTCTCGAGCGGTTGGGTCTCGACCAATCTCGGCCATGGCGACAAGCACGTGATCGCGGCCATCAAGAACCAGCTCGACCGGCTGTGCTTCGCGCCGCCCAATTTCGTCATCGACACCCGCGCCGAGTTCGTCGAGGCGCTGTGCAAGCTCGCGCCGTGGAAGGAAGGAGCGCGCGTCCACTTCACCTCGGGCGGCGCCGACGCCAATGACGACGCGGTCAAGATCGCCCGCATGCTCACCGGCCGCCACAAGGTGCTGACCGCCTATCGCTCGTTCCACGGCTCGTCGAGCGGCGCCTCGTCGCTGACCGGCGGCAACCGGCGCTGGCCGGCCGAGCCGGCGGCGCCCGGCGGCGTCATTCATTTCTTCGCCCCCTACCCCTATCGCAGCCCCTTCCATACCGACGATCCCAAGGAAGAGGTGGCGCGCGGGCTTGAGCATGTCGAGCGCATCATCCTGCAGGAGAACCCGGCGAACGTCGCGGCGCTGCTGCTCGAGCCGGTGGTCGGCTCGGACGCGCTGGTGGTCTATCCCGAGGGCTATCTCAAGGGTCTGCGCGCGCTCACCGAGAAATACGGTATCCTCCTCATCCACGACGAGGTGATGACCGGCTTCGGCCGCGTCGGCGAGGCCTTCGCCTCGATCCGCTTCGGCGTGACGCCCGATCTCATGACATTTGCCAAGGGCGTCGCCAGCTCCTACGTGCCGCTCGCCGGCGTCTTGGTGCGCGAGAGCCTGGCCAAGCATTTCGACAAGCACGCCTTCATGCTCGGCCACACCTATTCCGGCCATCCCCTCGCCATGGCCGCCGGTCTCGGCGCCCTCGCTTCCTACAAGGAGGGCGATCTCTTCCAGCGTCCCTATGAGATTGAGAAATGGCTGCGCGAGGAGATGGCGGCGCTCGCCGAGCGCTTCACGGTGATCGGCGACTGGCGCGGCATCGGCGCCTTCTTCGGCATCGAGTTCGTGCGCGACCGCAAGACCAAGGAACCGGTGGTCGCCTGGCAGGGCGCCGGCGGTCACGGCGTCATGGGCGAGTTCTACCGCGCCCTCCTCGATGCCGGCGTCTGGGTCAGTGGCAAGTACAGCATCGTCGTCATCGCCCCGCCGCTCATCATTACCCGCGAGGAGCTGCGCGACGCCTTCCGCATCATCGCGCGCACGCTGAGCGCGTTCGAGGGCCGCATGCTGGCGGCGGGTTGAGTTCACACCACCGCCGGTGCTCGCGTACGGCGGAATCGCTCCTGCGTCGTCATGGCCTATCGCGGTTTCTATGAAACCGCTGGCGGCAGCAGGAACTTTCGTTCCTGCGAGAGCCGGACTTAACCCACGGCTGTCCGGTTGAGCGAAGCCGGTCGTCGCGACGGTGTAAGTTATCAACTTCGTGCCGTCATGGCCGTGCTTGTCAGGACCATCCACACCTTTCTTTGCGGCATCTCAAACGCGGATGGCCACGTCTCGGCCTCCGGCCGGCCCGGCCATGACGACCGAGAGTAATCCTGCTGACTATCCAGTCTCGCACTTGGGGAGAGGCAGGGTGGGCGGGATACGCAGCTCGGGGGCCTGTGAACATGCTCACAGGATGGCGCGCGCCGACTCGGCTACACTTCGTGCCAAAGGGGACCAATCCTCAGGACGAGAGGTGGTCGATGCCGATCGATGGGGGGAGCTTGCCAAGCCGGGGCAGGTTGTATCGCGCGCTTCCACGCTCCAGGAGCGCGCTCCTGATCGTCCTCGGCATCCTTGCCGCCTGTGCAACGCCTCCCGTGCAGGAAACGAAGCAATTCCAGCAGGCTTTTACGGCCGTCGATGGCGTCGGGCAGCCGGTACTTGACGACCTCGCGAACGCGGAGCGGTTGCAAGGTCAGGAGGTTGCCGTTGCACGGGCGAAGCGCGCCGCGAGCAACGCCGCGGCAAGCACGGGGCAAGACTGCAGCCCGGCCTGGCGCAAGATCGTCGCCAATAGCGGCTACATCGCCGGGTTTTGTATCGCGGATGCAGGATTCTATTCGAAGATCGGCGATCCGCCGCAGACTCTGGCGTTCCGGCGAGCGCTCGCCCTGATCGGGCAATTCGCCCAGGCGCTTACGGCACTATCCGACGGAACCAGCGCTGCCGTGGCGACCGCCCAGGTGCAGCAACTCGCGCAGGACGCCGGCAGTGTCGCCGCATCGGTCGGAGGTTCGGTCTCGGGGGTCGGGGCCGCGATCGGCCCTGTCGTCAACGAAATTGCCGCCGCCCTGTCTCCTCTGATCAATCGCGTGGCGATGATCGCGAGCACGCAGCAGGAGCGCGACGTCGTCATCGCAGCGGCCCCGAAGATCGGCACGCTCATCATTGCGCTGGAGCATGCCGCCCCGGCGATGTTCAACACCCTCACCGAACAGGCCCAGAAGCAGATCGAGCTCAGCGACCAGCCGCGAACCTCGGATGCCGCTCCGATCGAGGCCTATCGTGTTGTCCTCTCGGACTATGTAGTGCTGCTCGGACGGCTGGACGCCGCCTGGAACCAATTGGTGACCGTCGTGAAGCAGCCGTCAAATGCAGTCAGCCTGGCCGCGTTGACACAGACCTCTTCGCAGATCGTTGCCGACGCTGCCGTTGTTCGGCAGTCGCTCGCCCGACTTCGCCGAGGTGATTCCACGAACTGACCAGCAAGCCAAGGGAGATGCTGCGATGAGCGCAATCGATGCCGCACGGAACGCCATCAACGGAGCGATCGATGCCCTGGTCTCGCGCCGCCGCGCCACTTCCGACGCGACGGAAAAGGACGGCATCAATGCCGCGATCGAGGACATGCAGGCGCAGCGCGCGGCGCTTGATCAATCCGAGCTCGCGGAGGCCGCGCAAGCGGTCGCGGTGGCTACGAGCGCGCTGGAAGGATGCGTCAGGGCCGCACAAGCCGGCCCGTTCGATGCGGGCCTCTCCTCGCTGAAAACCTCGATCGACGATCTGCAGAGGGCGCAGGCCGGGCTGTTCGCGCCCGGCCGGTTGGGACGCGCCAATGACGAGCCGGCAGGCCCCGCTCCGCCGCAGGCGGCGCCCACGATGGGCGAGGCCGCGCCGCTGCCGCCGATCGGCGCGGTGAAGGATTTCCCATCGCTCGCTGGCGAGTATCGCGCCTGCTTCGAAATTTGTCAGCCGGCGGCAGAGCACGAAAAGACGATCCGGTGGTACGCCGAGCATCTCCCCAAAGCCCGCGACATCTACACGAGCGTCGGCAGCGGCCTCGGTATCCCGTGGTACTTCGTCGGCCTCATCCATGGCATGGAGAGCGGCTTCAATTTCGGCACGCATCTCCATAATGGCGACCCGCTCTCCGCTCGCACCATCCATGAGCCCAAGGGACGCCCGCCGGGCGGGACGCCGCCCTTCACCTGGTCGGATAGCGCGACTGACGCGTTGCGCGTGGAGGGTTTCGCCGATCAAGCCGATTGGACGCTCCCCCACATGCTATGGCGGCTCGAATCCTATAACGGCTTCGGATACCGGCTGCGCGGCTTGCGCACACCGTATCTCTGGAGCTTCTCTAACCTCTATGTCAGCGGAAAATACGTCGCCGACCGGAAATTCGATCCCAACGCGGTGTCTCAACAATGCGGGGCCGGCGTCGTTCTCAAACGCCTTGTGAGCGATGGCGTGCTGCAGCTGCGGGCGGACGGGTCGGTCGGATGATCGTCAGCGCGTAGCCGGCGTGAGAAATCATGCCTCCAGTGGCTTGCACATGAAGACGACCACCGACTCTTTGTAGGGTTGCCGCTCCGTCGCCACGTAGCCGAGCTTGCCGTAGAAGGCGATGTTCTCGACGAATTTCTCGTTGGTGTAGAGGCGCAGCTCGCGAAAACCCTGGCGCCGTCCCTCTTCCTCGGCGAAGGCCATCAGCTTGCGCCCCAGCCCGCTGCCCTGGCGCGTCGGATCGACGGCGACGTTCTCGATCAGCAGGTGATCGTCCTGCGGGATGAGCTCGAGCACGGCGGCGGCATCGCCCTCGCCGTCGACGATCCAGAGCTGGTGCGTCTCGATAGCGCGGGCATAATTGGCCTGCATCGGCTTCGGCAGCCGGCCGATGCGCGGAACGTATTTCGCGTAGGCGCGGCGGACGCAGTCCGCGATGGCATCGGCGTCCGCAGGCTGTGCCGCGCGGATCTCCAGGCTTATTGCAGCGTCTCCCGTCATTCGCCCCGCCTTCCTGCGAGGGCGTTCTTCGTCCGCCGCGTCGGCACCGCCGCCAGCGGGTCCTCCGGCCAGTTGTGCTTGGGATAGCGGCCGCGCATCTCGGCGCGCACCGCGCGGTAGCTCGTCGCCCAGAAACCGGCGAGGTCGCTCGTCACCTGGAGCGGCCGTCCCGCCGGCGAGAGAAGCTGCAGCCGCAGCGCCACCTTGCCGCCCGCGATGCGCGGTGTCGCGGCGGCACCGAACATCTCCTGCAGGCGCACCGCGAGAACAGGATTCTCGTCCGCCTCGTAGTCGATCGCCAGGCGTGAGCCGCTCGGCACGGCGAGATGGCTCGGCGCCTTCTCGTCGAGGGCGCGCGACTGCCCCCAGTCGAGACGCGCGCGCAAGAGGGCGGCGAGATCGATGCGCTCGAGCTGCGCGAACCGGGTAATGCCGCCGAGCGACGGCGCCAGCCATGTCTCCAGCCCGGCGAGCAGCGCCTCGTCGCCGAGATCGGGCCAGCCGGCATCCTCGCCCTCGACGCGGCGCAGGAACATCACCCGGGCGCGCAGTTGCGTCGCCTCCTTGCGCCAGGGCAGCACGGCGAGCCCAGCGGCACGGATCGCCTCGACCAGCGCGGCGACGATCGCCGCGTGCGGCGGCTCGCGCAGCGCCTCGTCGCGCAGCACCAGCTCGCCGAGCCTCGATTGCCGCCGCGCCAGCACCGCGCTCTCGCGCGATTCCCATTCGACGATGTCGCGGCATTCGAGATGATCGGCGAACCCCTCCTCGATCTCGGCCAAGGTGAGCGGCGCGGCGAGGAAGATGCGTGCCTCGCGCTTGTCTCCGTCGAGCTCGGCGACGGCGAGATAGTCCGCAGCGGCGAGCGGATCGGTCGCCGGCAATATGGCGCCGCGGCCATTGCTGAGACGAAACTGCCCGAGCCCGCCGGAACGGCGCTGGGCGATGCGATCGGGATAGGCGAGCGCCAGGAGCAGCCCCGCTCTCTCCAGGTTGCCGCGCTCGGCCGCGACGCCGATGCGGCGCCGCCATTCGCCGGCCTGCTGCCGGACCTGGCGGAGCAGGAAGCGGTCGACCGACAGACCGTGCAACGCGCCGACCTCGCCGACGATCAGCTCGAGGCGCAGCCTGAGATCGGCATCGCGCGCCCCCGGCGCCGCCTTGACGACGTCGCGCAGCGAGAGCAAAGCGGCGATGTCGCAGGCGAGGGCGCCGGCGCCGAGCGACTTGCCGGCGAGAATCATATGGGCGAGGCGCGGATGGAGACCGAGCCCGGCCATGGCGCTGCCATGCGAGGTGATGCGGCCGGCGGCATCGAGGGCGCCGAGGCCGACGAGAAGCGTGCCGGCCTGCGCCAGCGCCGCCACCGGCGGCGGGTCGAGAAAGGCGAGCTCTGCCGCCGTCGCGCCCCAGCGCGCGAGGTCGAGGGCGAGCGGCGCGAGATCGGCGGCGAGGATCTCCGGCGCGCTGAAGCGCGGCAGCAGGCGATGCTCGCTCTCGCCCCACAGCCGATAGCAGATGCCCGGTCCGAGCCGCCCGGCACGGCCGCGCCGCTGATCGGCGGAGGCCTGCGACACCTTGACCGTCTCCAATCGCGTCAGCCCGCTGCGCGGCTCGAAGCGCGGCACGCGCATGAGCCCGCCATCGACGACAATCGCGATGCCTTCGATGGTCAGGCTGGTCTCGGCGATCGCGGTCGCCAGCACGATCTTGCGCGTGCCCGGCGGCGCCGGAAGCAGCGCCGCATCCTGCGCCGCCTGCGAGAGCTCGCCATAGAGCGGAGCGATGCGGATATGCGGACCCAGCTCGCGCTCACCAAGCAGGCGCTCGACGCGGCGGATCTCGCCGACGCCGGGCAGGAAGACGAGCAGGCTGCCATCCGCCTCATCTAGCGCGCGGCTTATGCCGGCGACGATGCGTTCCTCGAAGCGCTCGCTCGGCGGCAGCGCGAGATAGCGCGTCTCGACGGGAAAGCTGCGCCCTTCGCTGGTGATGACAGGCGCATCGCCGAGCAGCGTCGCGACGCGCGCGCCGTCGAGCGTCGCCGACATGACGACGATGCGCAGATCGCCGCGCAGGTGACGCTGAGCCTCGAGGCAAAGCGCGAGGCCGAGATCGGCATCGAGGCCGCGCTCGTGGAACTCGTCGAAGATCACCGCGCCTATGCCGTCCAGCGACGGATCGTCCTGCAGCATGCGAATCAGAATCCCGTCGGTCACCACCTCGATGCGCGTGCGCGCGCCGACGACGCTGTCCATCCGCATGCGATAGCCGATCGTCTCGCCGACCGTTTCACCGCGCGTCGTCGCCATGCGCCGTGCCGCCGCGCGTGTCGCCAGACGCCTGGGCTCGAGCATGACGATGCGGCGGCCGCCGAGCCAGTCCTCGTCGACCAGCGCGAGCGGAACGCGAGTCGTTTTGCCAGCTCCCGGCGGCGCCTGCAGCACGACGGCGAGCCCCTCGCGCAACGCCCCGCGCAACTCATCGATCACCGGCTCGATCGGCAGATCGGCCGGCCTCGAGGCATCGTCCGGTGGTTGTTCGATCATAACTTTAACAAGTTCATTTATGCCACTGAATAATATTGATATCTGTCATAAGTATTCATCTCGTAGATCACACTTAACAAGAGATTAATTGACAAATTTTCTCTGATCGGGAGCGATAACCCTAGAGTCGGTTTTGGCAAGCTAATTTTTTTCGAATCGACCTGCGCAATCTGCTGTCAAAGCATAGCGTGGCCGCTATGCTCGACCCTGTGAGAGGAGGGACGGTTCACGAATGGCCAGACCGCCGACCCCTTTGCAACAAGGCGACCTCGATGGTCTCTGCGGTGCCTACGCGCTGGTGAACGCGGTCACGCGCCTGCTGCACAATAAGGGGTTTCAGCGCGACGACGCCAACCGCCTCTTCCAGCGCCTCTGCCGCACTCTCCATCGCCGCCAGCGCATGCCGCAAGCGGTGTGGCGCGGCACCCATATCGACGATATCGACGGGATGCTGCGCACGGTGCGCCGCTTCGTGCGCCAGCATTTCGCCGTGACGCTCGTCGTATCGCGCCCGTTCGATCATGGCGTTCCACGTAAAAAAGATAAATTTTTCCGCGTATTGTCGCAATCCTTTAACTGTATAGATGAGCGAAAGGTCGCAGTCATCGGGCTCGACCGGCCGGGTTTCCACTGGACGATCGCCACCGAGGTGACCGCACGCTCCTTCCGGCTATATGATTCCGGCCGCTCGAAACGGCTGCGCTATGGCGACTGCACCCTCGGCAAGACGATGCGCGGGCGCCAGACCATCGTCGCGGAGGAGACCCGCATCCTCTCGGTCGAGGACGTAGTGCCGGTGCAGCCGCGCCGCCTCGTCGCCTGGACGGCGCGCCGGCCGGCCCTGCGCGAGCAATTGCGCGTCGCGGCCTAGCGAACGCCGTCTCCCAACCCGGCTGCCGGCGGCGGCGGAGCCCGTTTGTCGTTGACCGCCTATCATGCCGCGTGTCCTGGCAGTTGCCTATTCGATCGGCCCATCGTCGCTTGCTCGGTGCTTCGTCCGCGGCATCGACCGCATCTCGCGGCGCGTGCACGGCATAAGGGAGTTCGACGGCAGCGACGATTGTCTGCTGCGCATCGCGACCGGGCGCGTCGCGCGATGCATTCGGCTGAGCGACGGCAGCGTTCTGCGACCCGGCGATAGTTTCGTCGAAGTGCATCTCTGGAACGAACACCTCGCCATCCCGTCGCACGGCGCCGATCTGCGCTGGGCCGCCAGGGTACGCCGGCAGTTCGAGCGCTCGCTGCGCAAGCTCATCGATCATCTGGCCGCCGACGCGGCGTTCGCCGAGGCTCGCGCCGTGATGATGAAGCCGGCCTTGGCGGATCCGCAGCTCGAGCAGAAGCTGAGCCGGATCGTCGGCCTGTTCGGCTTCGAGCGGGCGCTCGAGGGCGAGACCGCGGGCACGGCGAGCCTCGTCGAGCGCGGCGTCGACAATATGTGGCTATGGCTGCTGACCTGGACCTTCAATCCGCGCAGCCTGAAAGCGCGGCGCTTCGCCCGCCGGCGGCAGGAATTGTGGATCTCGCGCGACCGGCTGGTCGCCCTCTATGGCCGAGCGGATCGGCAGGGTGCTCAGGCGTGGCGCAAGGCGCGGCGGGCGACCGCGCGCGGCATCAGCTGACCGGGCGTCGGATCGAGCGCCTCGACCGTCATTTCGCCGCGTCGCGCATTGGCGACGACGACCATCACCGTGTGGCTGTTGAGGACCGGCTCCGGCAGATCGGCGCTGCCGCCGAATGCCGTCTCCTGCAGCCGGCCGATGATTGCTTGGCGCGCGACATTGTTCGCCTCCGCCGTCATCGGCGGCGCGGTCGTCACCGCCTCGTTCCGCGCCTTGCCCTTGAGGTCGGGGCTGAGCCATTGATTGGCCATCGCCAGCACCTTGCTCGCGCCGTCTCGACCGCGATGAACCCGCCGCTCCCGGCCGAGCGCCTCGACGATGCACAGCTCGTCAGGCTCGCTGCCGGCCACCGCAAAGAGCGCGGGCATGGCAATCTTGACACGGCCGTCCGCCAGCATCTCGACCGCCGCGGCGAAATCCGCTGCCTCCTCGAAGACCCGCCGCAGCAAATGACTGGCCAGCATGGTGTCGGAGGAATAGAGGACGCGCAGTCGCGTGATGACATCGTCGACGATCCGGATACCGAGCACCGGCACGCGCGGCGCCTGGTTGATCGCGGCGGCAAAGCGCCCGGGGGCCATGGCATTGAGGACGCCGGCATAGCCCGGCCAGGTCGCGTTGTAGAACGGCCCGTGGCGGGTCTCGTGCCGGGCGATCACGACATGCCGACCCAGCCCGGAAAGCCCCCAATCGAGCACCCGGATCATGCGCGCGCCGTCGCCCGCGGGATCGGCCGCGACGCTCGTCGAGCATGCCCACTCGTACACGGTATTGAGGAAGAACGCGCCCGGCCGCTCGAGCAGCGCCGCGACATGGCGGATCTCCTCGAGGTAGAAATCGGCCTGGCGCGCCAGCCAGGAATGCGAGACCCGATCGATGAACCGCGTGGCCAGCGGCAGCAGGACATGGCTGCGCCGGCTCAGCGCCGCGCCGACCAGGTCGCGGACGCGCTCAAGGTCATGGCGGCAGAGATCGGCGCTCGCCAGGCGGCGAACGTCGACAAGCGGAATTTCCAGCAGCATCACGCCTTCCGGCAACCACTTCGTCAAGTCTCGAGGAGAAGGAGCTTGTAGCACAATCCGCTCGATCTGCGCGAATGTTCACGAGAGCGCGCGACTGTCGCGATCGCGATAATCGCGCCGCCGCGGCGCGCCGCTCAACGCAAGGCGTTGTGGATGAGGAAGGCGCCGAAATCGGCCGGCTTCAGCTTGATCTCAACACGCTCGGCCTCGCCGGCGAGGGCGCGCGTCATCAGCATGTGGTTCTCGACATGGGCGGGCAGCACCTTGAAGATGCCGCGCGCCTCCTTGAGCCGGGGATAGAAATTGGGATCGACCGGCTTCTGCTTGCGCGCGACGCGCTCGATCACGTCGTCTTCGCTTAATCCCTCCACCTCCTGCTGCGCCACGACCGTCCAGTCGCGCTCGCCGGCCCAGCCTTGCTCGATGATTTTCTTCAACGGCTCTTCGGTGTAGCCGATCTTGTAGAGGTGCTTGCTGAGCCCGACATCGTTGCCCCATTTGCTCAGCTTGACGCTGCGCGCCGCGTAGATCGTCCCCATCGCGGCGCCCCCGCCTCGCGTCTATGCCGACAAACGCTGGAGCGGCGCGGAGGCCGCATGGAAGCCCTTCGGCAGCCCGGCCTTGGCGATGCCGCCATGGAGCGGCACGTGCGGCAGCGCGCGGGCGATGATCTCGCGCACGGCGACGAGGCGGTCGATATCGACGCCGGTGCGCAGCCCCATCGCCTCGAGCATGAAGACGAGATCGTCCATCACGATATTGCCGGTGGCGCCGGGCGCCCACGGGCAGCCGCCTAGCCCGGCGAGCGAGGCGTCGAAATGGCGCACCCCGACATCGAGCGCGGCGAGCACGTTGGCGATGCCGAGGCCGCGCGTATCGTGGAAATGCGCTGTGACGGTGACCTTGCCGACGGCCGCCTGCACCGCCTTGATGACGCGCCGCACGCTCGCCGGATCGGCGAAGCCGACCGTGTCGGAGACGGCGAGCTCGTCGGCCCCTGCCTCGGCGAGGGCGACGGCGACGCGCACCACCTCGCTCTCGGCGATCTCGCCCTCGATGGTGCAGCCGAGCGCCGTCGCGAGGCCACCGCCCAGTCTCGGGCGGCGCTCCGCCGGCAAGCTGCGGACGAGCGCCGCGATGCGGCCGAAATCCTCGATCGATTCGGCGCGGCTGCGCCTGACATTGGCGCGGTTATGCGATTCCGAGACCGAGACGACGTAGTTGAGCTTGTGGATTCCGGCCGCGATGCCGCGCTCGGCGCCCTTGAGGTTGGGGGTCAGCGCGGCGACCGTGAGGCCCGGGATGCGCAGCGCATGCGCCACGATCTCGGCGGCGTCGGCGAATTGCGGCAAGAGCTTGGGCGGCACAAAGGAGCACACCTCGATCTCGGGCATGCCGGCGGCGGCCTCTGCCGTGCACCACGCCTTCTTGGCCTCGGTCGGCATGAATTCCTGCACGCTCTGCAGCCCGTCGCGCATGCCGACCTCGCGCACCCAGACATCGATCTTGCCGCTCATCCCAGTTCCTCTCAAATTCGCGCGTCGTGCCGACTCAGCATATGGGTCCGAGAACCACCGGCTGCCACCTCACCGCCCCTTGAACACCGGCTTGCGCTTCTCGTTGAAGGCACGGATGCCTTCGTTGCGGTCCCAGGTGCCGACCAGACGGTTATAGACCTCGATCTCAAAGAGGAAGCCGCTCTTGAGATCCATCTGCAGACCGTGATGGATCGATTTCTTGGCCTGGCGGATGGAGAGCGGCGAGCTGGCGCAGATCGCCGCCGCGGTCTCCAGCGCCGTCGCCATCAGCTCCTCGCGCGGGCAGAGCCGGTTGACGATCCCCCAGTCGAGCGCCGCCTGGGCGCCGAAGGGACGGCCGGTGAGGATGATCTCCTTGGCCCGCCGCTCGCCGACCGCGCGCGGCAGGAGCTGGGTGCCGCCGGCCCCCGGCATGATGCCGAGCGTGACCTCCGTCAAGGCGAAGCGCGCCTCGGGGACGGCATAGGCGAAGTCGCAGGCGAGCGCCATCTCGAGCCCGCCGGCGAAGGCATGGCCGTTGATCGCGGCGATGACCGGCAGCGGGCAGTCGAGCAGGCGCCAATATTGCCGCTCGAAGATCTCGTGCTGCGCCTGCCAATCGGCATCGCTCATGCCATGGCGCTCCTTGAGATCGCCGCCGGCGCAGAAGGCCCGCTCGCCCGCCCCGGTGAGGATGACGCAGCGCAGCTCGCCGGGCGTGGCGATGAGGCCGGTCCACAGCGCCTCGAGATCGCGCCCCATCTCAGTGTTGAGCGCGTTGGCGACCTCGGGCCGGTTGAGCGTGACGACGAGCAGCCCCGGTTGCGGCGTCGTCAGGTTGAGCGTGGCGTAGCTGGTCATGTCGCGGCGCCTCCTCCTACGCTTTTCCCGACCCTATTACGCCGCCAGCTGCCGGGTCAACGCGGCGCTCACGGCCCGGCTCGGGGCCCGGCTCACGGCAGGGATTTCGCCACCGCGCAATCGTGGTCGAGCAGCTCCTCGCCGCTGGCGAAATCGCCGGCGAGGAGATCGACCTGGTCGGTGAGCAGGTAGAACCCGTCCTTGCCGTCGGCGAAGGACGCGCCCGTCATCACCAGCGTCCGGCTTGCCATGCTCGCGCGTGCGCCGGGAACGCCCCCGGCCAGGAGCTTGAACGGGTCGGCGCCGCCAAGCTCGCCGCCCGCGATGCGCATCGCCCGGTAGGGATGGCCGCTGAGGTGGAAGCGCGGCGGCGACCAGCTCGACCCGATCTCGTCCTCATGGGCGCGCAGGAACGCCCTGACATCGGGGCGCAGGCAATCGACATGGATGTGGAGCTGCGCCTGGCTGCGGCCCGAGGCCGAGTTGATCGCGAGGCCGACCGCGTCCCGGTCGAGCGCGCGCCCCACCTTGCTCTCGACATAGCGGCGCGCCTGCCACGCATCCTCCCAGTAATTCGGCGCGCTCGCCGCCAGCAGTTCGGGACTCTCGATGCCGCCCAGCCGCGACGTCGGGATGAGGAGGAATTGCGCCACCCCGACGAGATCCTTCAGCACGGCGTATCCCGTGTCGCCGCCGCCCTGGAGATCGACCAGTGCGCAGGGCGTCGGCTGGCCTGATTTCTCCGCGTTGGGGACGCAGCGATCATGGACGATCTTCCACAGCGCGTCGGGATCGGCGGCGATGCCGCGCATCGTGGACAGCGCGATGAGCGCCGCCGCGAGCACGAGCAGCGTGGCGGATCGCGCCGCGAAGGTTATCTTGAAAGCGTTGACAAGCATTGGATTGGCGGTTTGCGTCCTTCGAGACGCGCTCTGCGAGCGCTCCTCAGGATGAGGGAGTATTGGGAATGCCGCTACTGATCTACCTCATCCTGAGGAGCGCCGGAAGGCGCGTCTCGAAGGACGCTGGATTGTCGTGCGAGCCGCTATCAAATTTCAATGGCCGGACAGAGTAGCCGCACCATGCCGTCGCCCCACAAGCTCACGATCGGGCTGATCTCGGATACGCATGGCTTGCTGCGGCCCGGCGCGACCGAGGCGCTGCGCGGCAGCGATGCCATCATCCATGCCGGCGATATCGGCGATCCCGCTATCCTCACGGAACTCGCGCGCCTGGCGCCGGTCACGGCGGTGCGCGGCAATGTCGATCGCGGGGAATGGGCCTCGGCGCTGCCCGACACGGCGGTGCTCGAGATCGGCGATGCCGTGATCTTCGTCATCCACAATATCGCCGAGCTGGATGTCGATCCGGCGGCATCAGGGTTTCGCGCCGTGGTCTCGGGGCATTCCCATCAGCCGAGCAGCCGGGAGAAGGACGGCGTGCTCTTCGTCAACACCGGCAGCGCCGGCCCGCGGCGCTTCACCCTGCCGATTGCGCTCGGAAGGTTGCGCCTCGCGGGACGCCGGATGACGGCCGAGCTCATCGAGCTGGACCCATAGCGCTCCTGTCATTCCCCGTCACCGCGCCGACGTCACCGCACCGACAGAATTGTCCTGGTGACAAGATCGCCAGCAACAAGGCCGACCGAGTTGCGTTAGTCTTCCTGTCATGGCGGAGATCGCTGCCCTGCAGGCGTCTCTCGCGCGCGACGGCTTCGTCTTCGTGCGCGGCGCGGTAATGCGCGAGACGCTGGCGCGGGCGGGCTCGCCGGCAGATTGGGACGAGTTCGCCGCGAGCTGGGACGATCTCGCGATCGACACCTACATGGCGGATCGCGGCCGCTATCGCAAGCGCCGCCATGCCGTCTACGCCGCGGCGC
>DATAQP010000112.1:0-5715 GCA_036264595.1 Allostellaceae bacterium | reverse complement strand
CCGCCGCTCAGCGCGGTCGCCAGCCCGGCGAAATTGGTGGTGCCGCTGAACCCGTACACGAGCGAGGCGCCGTAAAGCAGCATCCCCGACGCCAGCGCGCCGAGGACGAAATATTTGAGCCCCGCCTCGCTCGAGGAGACGGTGTCGCGCTTGAAGGCGGCCACGACGTAGAGCGCCAGGCTCTGCAGCTCGAGACCGATATAGAGGCTGATCAGATCGTCGGCCGAGATCATCATCAGCATGCCGGTCGTGGCGAGCAGGATGAGCACGGGGAATTCGAAGCGCGCGATCTTCTCGCGCTCGTTATAGGCCATCGCCATGACGACCGACGCGGCCGAGCCGACGAGCACCAGGATCTTCATGAAGACGGCGAAGCCGTCGGTGATGAAGAGGCCGTTCATGGCGACGCGCCGCTCGGTCCCGGAATTGGCGACCAGGCCGACGGTGACGAGGAGGACGGCGACAGTGAGCCAGGAGACGAGGCGCGTCGAGCCTTCGCCGCGGAAGGCGCCGACCATGAGCAGCGCCATCGCGGCGCAGACCAGGAAGATCTCGGGCAGCGCCGGCAGCAGGTCGGGAAGCGAATAAATCGGCATGGCTGCATCAGTTCCTTGGCGTGCCGGCGAATCTCGCGACGCGTGCGGCGAGGCGGCCCGATGACGGTATTTCGAGCTGCGCGGCCTGGGCGTTCTCGACCCGCTCGACGAGGTTGCTGAGCGAGGGCTGAATCGGCCGCAGGAACGAGGTCGGGTAGATGCCGATCCAGATCACCAGCGCGACGAGCGGCGCGAAGATGAGGATCTCGCGCGGGGTGAGATCGAGCATCGCCTTCACGTCGGCGCGGGTGATCGTGCCGAAGACGACGCGGCGATAGAGGTAGAGCATATAGGCGGCGCCGAGGATCGAGCCGGTGGTCGCCAGGAAGGCCGCCCAGGTATTGACCTGGAATGTGCCGAGCAGGACGAGGAACTCGCCGATGAAGCCGCTCGTGCCGGGCAGGCCGATCGAAGCCAGCATGAAGATCATGAAGGCCACGGCATAGCGCGGCATGGTGTCGGCAAGTCCGCCATAGCGCGCGATCTCGCGCGTGTGCAGCCGGTCATAGACGACGCCGACGATGAGGAAGAGCGCCGCCGAGACGACGCCGTGGCTGAGCATCTGGATGACGGCGCCCTGCAGCCCCTCCTCCGTCACCGTGAAGATGCCTAAGGTGACGATGCCCATATGGGCGACCGAGGAATAGGCGATCAGCTTCTTCATGTCCTCCTGCGCCAGCGCGACCAGCGAGGTGTAGATGATCGCGATGATGCTGAGGGTGAAGATCAGCGGCGTGAAATAGGCGGTGGCGAGCGGGAAGATCGGCAGGGAGAAGCGCACGAAGCCCTAGCCCCCCATCTTCAGGAGGATGCCGGCCAGGATCACCGATCCGGCCGTCGGCGCCTCGACATGGGCGTCGGGCAGCCAGGTATGGACCGGCCACATCGGCACCTTGACGGCAAACGAGGCGAAGAAGGCGAGGAACAGCCATTTCTGCATGCCGACCGGGAAGTCGAAGGCCATCGCCGTCGGAATGTCGGTGGTGCCGGTCTCGAAATAGATCGCCAATATGGCGAGCAGCATGAGCACCGAGCCAAGCAGCGTGTAGAGGAAGAACTTGAAGGCCGAGTAGACGCGCCGCGGTCCGCCCCAGATGCCGATAATGACGAACATCGGGATGAGGACGCCCTCGAAGAACATGTAGAAGGCGATGAAGTCGAGGGCGCAGAACATGCCGACCATCAGCGTCTCGAGAACGAGGAAGGTGATCATGTACTCGCGCACGCGAACCTGGACCGCCTGCCAACTCGCCAGGATGCAGAGCACGGTGAGGAAGGTCGAGAGCAGGACGAAGAACAGCGAGATGCCGTCGACGCCCATGTGATAGCTGATGTTGAAGGTCGGCAGCCAATCGGCCTGCTCGACGAACTGGAACTCCGCCGTCGAGGGATCGAAGCCGGTCCAGATGAAGAGCGACAGCACGAAGGTGACGAGCGAGGTCCACAGCGCGATCCAGCGCGCATTGCGTGTCGCCACCGCCGGGTCGCGCCCCGGCAGGAGGAGGATGAGCACGACGCCGACAAGCGGCAGGAAGGTCGTCAGGCTGAGAATGGGAAAACCGTTGGTCATGGCAGGGCGCCCCTCACCCGACTGACTGGAAGAGGTACCACGACACCATGATGACGGCGCCGATCAGTATCGCGAAGGCATAGTGATAGAGATAGCCGGTCTGCAGGCGGCCGGCGCGGATGGCCAGACGAACGGTCAGTCCCGACACGCCGTCCGGTCCGAGACCATCGATGGTGGCGCCGTCGCCTCGCTTCCACAGCCCGTACCCGAGCGCGAAAGCGGGACGCACGAAGAGCCGGTCGTAGAGCTCGTCGAAATACCATTTGTTGAGCAGGAAGAGATAAAGCGGGCGCAGCCGCTCGGCGAACAGAGCAGGCAGATCGGGGCGGAACATGTAGCAGACATAGGCCGTGGCGATGCCGGCTATCGCGGCGATCAGCGGCAGCAGGCTGATGATGCCGGGGACGTCGTGGATGGCCTCGAGGGGATCGTGCTCGCTGAGGACGAGGATCGAGTTGCCCCAGAACGAGGCACGCTCCTCGCCGGTGAAGAAATCATGGGCAATGCCGCCGGCGAAGATGGCGCCGAACGCCAGGAAGAACAAAGGCGCCAGCATGACCATCGGCGATTCGTGGACATGATGCATGGTGTCGTGGCTGGCGCGCGGCGCGCCGTGGAAGGTCATGATGAGGAGCCGCCAGGAGTAGAAGGCGGTCAGGAAGGCGGCGAGCAGCCCCATCCAATAGGCGTAGTGGCCGACCGCCGTATCGGCCGCCCAGGCCGCTTCGAGGATGGTGTCCTTGGAGAAATAGCCGGAAAAATACGGGATGCCGGCGAGCGCCAGGCTGCCGATCCACATCACGGCGTAGGTATACGGCACCTTGCGCCGGATGCCTCCCATCTTGCGCATGTCCTGCTCGCCCGACATGGCGTGGATGACCGACCCGGCGCCGAGGAAGAGCAGCGCCTTGAAGAAGGCATGGGTGAAGAGGTGGAGCATCGCCGCCGAATAGGCCGAGACGCCGGCGGCGAAGAACATGTAGCCGAGTTGGCTGCAGGTCGAATAGGCGATGACGCGCTTGATGTCGTTCTGCGCCATGCCGATGCTGGCGGCGAAGATCGCCGTCGTGCCGCCGATGATGGCGACCAGGGCGAGCGCGGTCGGCGCGTATTCGAAGAGCGGCGAGAGGCGCGCCACCATGAAGACGCCGGCGGTGACCATGGTCGCCGCATGGATGAGCGCCGAAACCGGCGTCGGTCCTTCCATCGCGTCGGGCAGCCAGGTATGCAGGATGATCTGCGCCGATTTTCCCATCGCGCCGATGAAGAGCAGGATGCAGGTCACGGTCAGCGCGTCGAACTGCCAGCTGAGGAAGTGGATGGTGTTGCCGGCGATGTCGGGCGCGCCGGCGAAGACGGCATCGAATTGCAGCGAGCCGAAGATGAAGAAGACGGCGAAGATGCCGAGCAGGAAGCCGAAATCGCCGATGCGGTTGACGACGAAGGCCTTGATCGCGGCGGCGTTGGCGGTCTCGCGGTCGTACCAGAAGCCGATCAGCAGGTAGGAGCAGAGACCGACGCCCTCCCAGCCGAAGAACATCTGGACGAAATTGTCGGCCGTCACCAGCATCAGCATGAAGAAGGTGAAGAAGCTAAGATAGGACATGAAGCGCGGGATCGACTTGTCGTGCGCCATGTAGCCGATCGAGTAGATATGGATGGCGGCCGAGACGACGCTGACCATCATCACCATGACGGCGCTCAGCGTATCGAGACGCAGCGCCCAGTCGATCTGCAGCTCGCCGACGCTGAACCAGGTGAAGAGCTCGACGGTGCGGCTGTGATCGAGGACGGCGACGTCGTAGAAGGTTGCGATGCCGCAGAGCCCGGCGAGGCACATCGCGCCGCAGGTGATGAGCTGGGCGGCGCGATCGCCCATCAGGCGGCCGAAGAACCCGGCGATGAAGGCCGCGAGGAGCGGCAGGAAAACGGCGAGGATGCTCACCCGGGTCAGCCCTTCATCAGGTTGATGTCTTCGACTTCGATGGTGCCGCGATTGCGGAAATAGACGACCAGTATGGCGAGGCCGATCGCCGCCTCGGCGGCGGCGACGGTCAGCACGAACATGGCGAAGACCTGACCGACGAGGTCATGCAGGAAGGACGAGAAGGCGACGAAGTTGATGTTGACGGCGAGCAGGATGAGCTCGACCGACATCAGGATGATGATGACGTTCTTGCGGTTGAGGAAGATGCCGAAGATGCCGAGGGTGAAGAGCACGGCAGCGACGGTGAGATAATGGGCGAGGCCGATTTCGAGCATGCTGGTCAGGCCCCTTTCCCGATATCGACCTTGACGATCTCGACCGAGGCCGCGCGGGTCCGGAAGACCTGGGCCCCGGCGCTCTGCCGGCGCACGCCGACGCGTGCCCGCAGAGTGAGGACGATGGCGCCGATCATGGCGATCAGCAGGACGATGCCGGCGGCCTGGAAGGCGTAGACGTAGCGGGTATAGAGCAGTGCGCCGAGCGCGCGGGTATTGGTGATCTCGGGCAGCGCCGGCGCCGTCGCGATCGCCGGGATGCCGGGAACGAGCACCCAATAGCCGAAGATCAGGACGAGCTCGGCAAAGAGAATGCAGCCGATCAGCGCGCCGACCGGCAGATAGCGCTGGAAGCCCTCGCGCAGCTCGACGAAATCGATATCGAGCATCATGACGACGAAGAGGAAGAGCACGGCGACGGCGCCGACATACACAACGACCAGGATCATCGCCAGGAACTCGGCGCCGAGCAGCACGAAGAGCCCCGCCGCGTTGAAGAAGGCGAGGATGAGGAAGAGCACGGAATGCACCGGGTTGCGCGCGGCGATCACCATGACGCCGGACGCCACCGCGACGGCGGAGAATAGATAGAAGCAGATCGCCTGGACGATCATGGCGCGGCTCCCTGCCCGCCCCTTGTGCTCACGAGCTGGGCGCTCACACGTTGGGCGGTCACGAGTTGGGCGCTCACCGGTAGGCCGCGTCGAGCGCGAGGTTCTTCGCGATCTCGGCTTCCCAGCGGTCGCCGTTCGCCAGCAGCTTGTCCTTGTCGTAGAACAGCTCCTCGCGCGTCTCGGCGGCGAACTCGAAATTCGGGCCCTCGACGATGGCGTCGACCGGGCAGGCCTCCTGGCAGAAGCCGCAATAGATGCATTTCGTCATGTCGATGTCATAGCGCGTGGTGCGCCGGCTGCCGTCCTCGCGCGGCTCGGCCTCGATGGTGATGGCGAGCGCCGGGCAGACCGCCTCGCAGAGCTTGCAGGCGATGCAGCGCTCCTCGCCGTTGGGATAGCGGCGCAGCGCATGCTCGCCGCGGAAGCGCGGGCTGAGCGGTCCCTTCTCATAGGGGTAGTTGACCGTCACAGGCTGCTTGAACATGTAGCGGAAGGTCAGCCACAGCCCCGAGATCAGCTCGGTGAGCAGCATGCTGCGTGCGGTACGGTCCAGGAACGCCATATCACCCTATCCTCATCTTGCGCCCCGCCCTAATCGGGCAGCCAGCCCATGCCCGTCAGGACGCCGGCGGTCAAGACCAGCCAGAACAGCGAAAACGGCAGGAACACCTTC
>DATAQP010000096.1:0-2810 GCA_036264595.1 Allostellaceae bacterium | reverse complement strand
ATCTCGGCGAAACCGATGGAAGAGACGATCTTCCGGGCCACCGTGACGCTGCGAGCCGGGTAAGGCAGGCGCGCATCGCGTCCGCCCAGCCGCCGGATGGCGCGCCCGGCGAAGAGCTCGTAGCTCCAGAGGCACGACGAGGGCGCACCCGGCAGCAGGAAGACCAGCGCTGTTCCGACCCGGCCCATCCCGGCCGACCCGCCGGGCCGCAGCGCCACGCCATGCAGCGCCAGCTCGCCGATCTCCGCCAAGGCGGCAGCCGCTTCGTCATTGCTGCCGTTTCCGCTGCCGCCCACCACGAGAACGATATCGGCATCCGCCGCCTGCGCCGCGATCGCTTGGGAGATTGCCCCGCGCTCCCGATCGATCCGTCGATCGTCGACGATCGTGCCGCCGTCGCGCACGACCAGCGCGCGCAGAAGCGGGCCATCCGCATCGTGAATAAGGCCCGATGGCAGGCAGCCGGAGGCACTGTCGCTCGCCGTCGCGGCATCGCGTCCGACATGGAGCAAGCACAGGCGGGGCCGTCTTACGACACAAACCCGCGCCAGGCCGGCGGATGCCAGCGCGCCGATCTCCAAGGGGCCAATCCGTTGGCCGGCAGCGAGGATCGCGGCACCGCGCCGTATATGGGCGGCGCGCCGCTCGACATTGTCGGCCGGCGTCACAGCGTCGATGATCGCAACGAAACCGTCCGGTGTCTCCTGTACGATTTCGACCGGGACGACCGCGTCGGCGCCGTCCGGCAGAGCGTCACCGGCGGCGACGCGAACCGCCTTGCCCGTGCCAGCGGCGATCGGATCCGCCGTATGCGATCTCTCCGCCACCTGAAACATCATCGGATTGTATGCGCCAGCGCCCACGGTCTCCGCTGCGCTGAGAGCATAGCCGTCGGTCGATGCTCGGTCGCAGGGCGGCACGTCGAGAGCGGCCGCGACCTCCGCCGCGAGGACGCGTCCCATCGCGTTTTCCAGCGAGACGTCCTCCGGTCCGAGAACCGGGCTGTGCGCGTCGATCCAGATCGTCGTGCTCTCCACCGAGCTCCGCTCTGCAAAGTGTTGAGCCCGACCAGCCGTCTCGGCCGTCATATCAGTGGCAATCCTCGGTTCGATGGCAATTCGTGCTTTCTCCAAGTCTCTGGTCGCGACAGGTGCATCCTGGCGGAACAATACCATGTCCGCACGAGACCGCGGCGGATCGCTCGCATCGCTCGCCGGAGCGGTCGGCAGACACGGCGCGCAACTTGTCGGCGGCGGTTGCGCGCGGCTGCCATTCTCGGCAACATCAGGACCCGCCGGATCGTCGCCAGGGAGGGATCGAATGCCGAAAGCCGCAGCAAAAGCCAAAACCGCAAAACGCAAAACCGCAACACGCAAACCCATCGCCAAGGCGAAGCCCGTGCGCAAGGCCAAGCCGGTGTACAAGACCAGGCCGGCGGCGCGGGCGAAAGCCAAGAGTGTGGCAGCGAAACTGGTGCGAGCCGCGAAGCCTCGGCGCAAAGCGGCGGCGAAGCGGAAATCCGCCCCGGCGGCGCAGGCCAAAACCGTGCCGCGGCAGAAATTCAATGTCAGCCATCTCGATAGCAGCGAGTTCAAGCGCGATGGATTGCGGTCTTACGCGGCCTATCGCGATCTCGGCATGGCCGAGGCGACCAACGGCATGGTCCTCGCCCATGTCATCCGCATGCTGCCGCCCTGCACCGACGAGGTGCGCAAGCGCCACTACCACGACGTCCAGCTCCAGTTGGTCTACGTGCTCAAGGGCTGGATGAAGAACGAGTTCGAGGGCGAGGGCGAGCACCTCATGCGCGAAGGCAGCTGCTGGATCCAGCCGGCGCAGATCAGGCACACGGTGCTCGACTATTCCGATGATTGCGAAGTGCTCGAGATCGTCATGCCGGCCGAGTTCGCCACCGCGGAAGTCTAGCGAGAGGCGCGTGACGCATGGAACGCCGCAAACTCGGAGCCCTGGAGGTCTCCGCCATCGGCCTCGGCTGCATGAGCATGACGCCGATCTATGGCGAGCCGGAGCCGGAAGAGGCGATCGCGACCCTCCATCGCGCCACCGAGCTCGGCATCGATTTCATCGACACTTCCGACGCCTATGGGCAGGGTAGGAACGAGGAGCTGGTCGGCCGCGCGCTGGCCGGACGCCGGGACAAATATGTGGTGGCGACGAAATTCGGCAATCTGCGGCGGCCGGACGGCACGCCCGCCGTCGACGGCAGGCCGGACTATGTCAGGCAGGCCTGCGAGGCGAGCCTGCGCCGGCTCGCCATCGCGACGATCGATCTCTACTATATCCATCGCGTCGACCCGAGCGTGCCGATCGAGGACACGGTCGGCGCCATGGCCGAGCTCGTCCGGCAAGGCAAGGTGCGTCACCTCGGCATCTCGGAGGCTGCGCCGAAGACGATCCGGCGCGCCCATGCGACCCATAAGATGGCGGCGCTGCAGACCGAGTATTCGCTGTGGACCCGCGATGTCGAGGGCGAGATTCTCGACCTCTGCAAGGAGCTCGGCATCGGCTTCGTCGCCTATAGCCCGCTCGGGCGCGGCTTCCTGACCGGAATCATCACTGCCGCCGATCAGCTCGCGGCAAAGGACGTACGCGCGAATATGCCGCGCTTCAGCGGTGACAACCTCAAGCACAATCTCGCTCTCGTCGCCGAGCTTAAGACGCTCGCGGCGGCTGAAGGCTGCACGGCGGCGCAGCTCGCCTTGGCCTGGCTGCTTCGGCGCGACAGGTCCATCGTGCCGATCGCCGGCACCAGCCATCGCCGCTGGCTCGAGGAGAACGCCGCCGCCGCC
>DATAQP010000061.1:0-4808 GCA_036264595.1 Allostellaceae bacterium | reverse complement strand
CCGAGCGCGTTGAGCGCATCTTCGACCTGCTGGCGATAGCGCGCCATTTCGGCCTCGTCGGCATCGGCCAGGACGCTGATTGGTTCGCCCCAGAGATGGATGCCTGTGGTGAAGGGGAAGGCGAGGTGGAAGCGATCCCAGGTTCCCATGATGCGCCGCCGCCGCGTCGCATAGGCGAGGGGAATGATCGGCACCTGCGCCAGCCGTGCCGCGGCGACGATTCCCGCGCTGGCCTGTTCCGCCGGGCCGCGCGGCCCGTCCGGCGTAATGCCGACGCAGGCGCCGTCCTTCAGCGTCTTGACCATAGCTCGCAGCGCCGCGAGGCCGCCGCGTGAGCTCGACCCGGCGATCGAGGCGATGCCGAAATGGCCGACCGCGTCGGCGATGATGCGGCCGTCGCGATGGCCCGAGATCAGCATGTGGATCGGCACGGCGCGCGGCCAGGCCATCGGCATCATCAGCAGCCTGCCGTGCCAGAAGGCGAGGATGAACGGCCGCTTCTCGCGAAAATGCTGCTGCGCCGCCGCCCCGCCTTCAATGGCCCAGCGGCTGGTCGCGTAGACGAGACGGATGTAGAGCGCGATGACGGCGCAAAGGAGATGCCGCAACGCATCCGACCTCACGATGCGCTGACCGAGTTTCATCATGCCGCATGCGTCATGTCAGGCGTGCGCACGGTTGCCGATCCGCTCCTCCGACCGGCCGCGCCCCTCTTCGGCGAATTGCAGCGCGTAGAGCCGCGCATAGGTGCCGCCCTGCGCCAGCAGTTCGGCATGGCTGCCGGTCTCGGCGATGCGGCCCTGATCGACGACGTAGATGAGATCGGCATCGACGATGGTGGAAAGGCGATGGGCGATGACCAGCGTGGTGCGGCCGCGCATCAGCGCCTTGAGCGCGTTCTGGACCTGGCGTTCCGATTCGGTGTCGAGCGCCGAGGTCGCCTCGTCGAGCAGCAGGATCGGCGCATTCTTCAGCATGGCGCGGGCGATCGCGAGGCGCTGGCGCTGGCCGCCCGACAGCTTGATGCCGTGCTCGCCGACGATAGTGTCGTAGCCCTGCGGCAAAGCGGCGATGAACTCGTCGGCGGCGGCCGAGCTCGCGGCAGCGATGATGTCCTCGTCGGGGGCGTCGAACCGTCCATAGCCGATATTGGCGCGCACCGTGTCGTCGAACAGTGTGATCTCCTGGCTGACCAGGGCGATGGCGCCGCGCAGGGACGCCAGCGTCACCGCGCGCACATCCTGGCCGTCGATGGTGATCCGTCCGGCGCCGACGTCGTAGAAGCGCGGAATGAGATTGAGGATCGTCGATTTGCCGGCGCCCGACGGCCCGACCAGGGCAACCGTCTTGCCCGCCGGCACGACGAGATCGGCGCCGTCGAGCGCCGGCGTCGTGCCGTCATAGGTGAAGGAGACGCCAGTAAAGCGGATCTCGCCGCCGCGCACGGCAAGCGGCTTGGCGTCCGGCGCGTCGCCGATGGCCGGCTCGATGTCGAGCACGGCGAAGACGCGCTGCGCCGCCGCCAGCCCCTCCTGGAGATTGGCGTTGAGCCCGGCCAGGCTCTTCATCGGTTGATAGGCGAGGAGGAGGGCGGTGATGAACGAGAAGAAGGCGCCGGGCGTGCGTGCACCATCGATCACCTGATGGCCGCCATAGAGGATGACGATGGCGACGGCGACGCCGCCCAGCGTCTCCATCAGCGGCGAGGCGGCCGAGCGCGTCCGCGTCGCCCGGTTGATCAGCGCGACGATGCGGCCGATCAGCCGCTCGGCACGCTTGGCCTCGTACTCCTCCATGCCATAGGCCTTGACGTGGCGCGCCCCCTGGAAGGTCTGGTCGAGCAGGGTGGTGAACTGGCCGAGCTCGATCTGCGTGTTGGCGGAGACTCGGCGCATTTTGCGGCCGATGCTGACGAGCGGCCGGAAAGCAAGCGGGAAGACGACGAAGGAGGCGAGCGCCAGCACCCAATCCTGGTAGAACATCAGGGCGACGAGGAAGACCACGGTGAGCGCATCCTTGCCGATGCCGGCGAGGATGTTGGCGGCGGCGCCGCGCAGCAAATTGGCGTCGTTGGTGAAGCGCGAGATCAGGCTGCCCGTCGAGTTGGCATGGAAGAAGGCGAGATCGGCGCGCATCAGCCGGGCGAACAGGCTGGTCTGCACGTCGGCGATGACGTGCTGGCCGACCATCGTCATCATCACCGCCTGCGAATAGGTGGCGAGGCCCTTGACGAGGGCGAGGGCGACGACGCTGACGGCGACGACCCAGAGCAGCGAGCCGTCGCGCGCGATGAAGATCTTGTCGAGCATCGGCTGCATCAGCCAGGCATTGGCGGCGGTCGTGCCGGCGACGACGACCATCGCGCCGAGCGCCAGCGCGATCTGGCCGAGATAGGGGCGCAGAAAGACGCCGGTCAGCCGGCGCACCAGGGCGATCGTGCCCTGGGTCTCGCCCGCTGCATCCTCTTTGCGGAGTCGCCCGGCCGGAGCGGAAGAGCTGGTGGTCATTGACGGCTCGGCGGCCATACGCGATGCGGCCTGCTGATCGGTAATCTTGATCTCGGCCCTCACGGCAGAATGCTTCCCCTCTTCCCAGCGGACACTATCATATAGCGGTGCGCGCGGCCATCATCCCCGGCACAACTCAGGGGCGAGTGGGCCGGCGCGTAACGGCGTCTGGCGCCGCCATGACACTAGGCTATAGGGTTAGCGTCACTGGGCGGGCAAAGGCAAGGATGCAGATGGAGGGATCGCGGCGCGGCGCGGAGGGGCTGCCAGGTCGGGTTGGCGACGACGCGGGCGTGCCGGCCGGCCGGGCGCGGCGGCTCCTCGTCATCTATAACCCGGCGGCCGGGCGCCGCTCGGCGCGGCGGCTGCGCCGCTTTCTCGACCACCTCGCGCGCCTCGGCGTGCCGGTCGAGCTGCGGGCGACCGCGACGCGCGGCGATGCCGAGGAATTCGCCCGCGTCGCCGCGAGCGGCGAATTCGACGCCGTGGTGGCGGCCGGCGGCGACGGCACGATCAACGAGGTGGTCAGCGGCCTCGGCGATGCCGATCTGCCGCTTGCCCTCCTGCCGCTCGGCACCGCCAACGTGCTGGCCAACGAGATCGGTCTGCCGCGCAACCCCGAGCGCCTCGCCCTGATCGCCGCGACCGGCAAGGCGCGGCCGATCTGGACCGGCGAGGTGGTGACGACGTCCGGGGTGCGGCGTTTCGTCATGATGGCCGGGATCGGCTTCGACGCTTCGGTCGTCGCCGGCATCGATCCCGCCCGCAAGCGCCGCCTCGGCAAGCTCGCCTATGTCGCCGAGATCGTCGTCCAGCTCGCCCGGCATCGCGACATGCGCTTTCGCGTCCGCTGCGCCGGCGAGGAGATTCCCGTCGCCGCCGCTGTCATCGCCAAGGGGCGGTTCTATGCCGGCCGCTTCGTCCTCGCACCTGAGGCGCGGCTCGACGCACCGACGCTCGAGGTTGTGCTCTTCCTGCGCGGCGGCCGGCTGGCGGTGCTGCGCTATCTCGTCGCCATGGCGCTCGGCTGCGTGCATCGGCTGCGCGATGTGCGCATCCTGCGCGCCGAATCGGTGGCGGTGACCGGCCCACCCGGCGCGCCGGTCCATGCCGACGGCGACATCGTCGCGACCCTGCCGGTGACGATGGGGGTGGCTTCGCGCCCGCTGCGGCTGATCCGGCCGGGCTGAGAGCGTCAGCTCGCGCCGTCGCCACGCGCGCGCAAGGCGGCGGCGATCGCCTGGCGGGTCGCCGCGGGCTGGGCGGCGATCGCACCGCACAGCGCGCCGAGCTCGCGGCGTAGCCCGTAGAGCTGATCGAGCAGCGAGAGGACGACCGGCACCGCCTCGACATCGATCGCGAGATCATGGCGGATCTGGACGATGAGCCGCACGCGGGCGACGTCGACCTCGTGGAAGAGCCAGTTTCCCGGCTCGCCCTCCGGCCGCACCCAGCCACTGTCGATCCACAGCGTGAGCTCGGCGGCGTCGAGCGCGCCGATCTCCTTGAGGAGCGCGTCGAAGCCGATCACGACCCGCTCATCCCGGGGCGCGGATCGAAGGGATGGCGCGGCGCCCATTCGGCGAGGAAGGCGGCGAGCTCGCCATCGTTTTTCTGCGCGCCGAGGACGATCTTCAGCGTCACGTATTGATCGCCCGCGGTTCCTGTCGCCGGCTCGATGCCGCGTCCCTTGAGGCGGAGCACGGTGCCGCTGTCGGAGCCTTTCGGCACGGTCACGTTTAGCGTGCCGCCGATCGTCGGTACGGCGATCTTGGCGCCGAGCACCGCTTCGGCGACCGTCACCGGCAATTCGAGATGGATGTCGTTGCCCTCGCGGCGGAACAGCGGATGGGGTGTGACATGGATCTCGATCAGCGCGTCGCCCGGCGGGCCGCCGCCGATGCCGGGATCGCCCTGGCCCTTGAGGCGCAGGATCTGGCCTTCGGCGAAGCCGGCGGGGATGGTCACGTCGAGACTGTGGCCGGGCGCGAAAGTCAGGCGCTTCTTGGCGCCGCGTGCCGCCTCGAGGAAGTCGATGGTGAGGGTGAAGGCGCGGTCGGCGCCGCGCAGCCGGATGGTCTGGCCGCCACCCGGGCCGCCCCCGAATCCGCCCCCGGGACCGCCGCCGAATCCGCCGGCACCGGCTCGCGCGCCGCGGCCGAAGAGATCGGCGAAGATGTCGCCGAGATCCTCCTCGGAGAAGCCGCTTCCCTGCTGGTATTTGGCGCCCTGCGCGCCCTCGGCATAGCGCCGATAGGCATGCTCCGGCCGCTCGGCGCCGCTGGCGTCGATCTCGCCGCG
>DATAQP010000050.1:0-2428 GCA_036264595.1 Allostellaceae bacterium | reverse complement strand
GACGCACGAAGGCGATGTAGGCATCTGGGATGCGCACCTCCCATGGCCACGGGGGAGGAGAAGGACGGTAGGCCTGGGGCGCCTTCCAACCGCCGCGCTCTTGTGATTGACTGCACCCGGGACACGGCGCAGGACAATCGGCATGGATGACATCGCGATGACGGATCGCCCTTCCGCCGGGTCGGCGGCGGCGTGGCGTGCGCTCGCGCCGGAGAAGTTCCACGATAGGCTGGTCACCGCCAAGGGCGAGCGCCGCGCCGGGGTGGCGCTCGCGGCACTGCGCACGCTGTGGTTCAACACCGGCACGCTGTGCAACATCACCTGCGCCAATTGCTACATCGAATCGAGTCCGCGCAACGGCCGCCTCGCCTATCTCGCTCATGCCGAGCTCGTGACCTATCTCGACGAGATCGCGCGCGACGGGCTGCCGACCGAGGAGATCGGCTTCACCGGCGGCGAGCCGTTCATGAATCCGGAGATCATGGCGCTCCTGGAGACGCCGCTGGCGCGCGGCTTCAAGGTTCTCGTCCTGACCAATGCGATGCGGCCGATGCAGCGCCTGGTGGCGCCGCTCGTCGCGCTCAACCGGCGCTTCGGTGCGGCGCTGACCATCCGCGTCTCGCTCGACCACTATACGCGCGAGCGTCACGAGGCCGAGCGCGGCCCTCTCAGCTGGGAGCGGACGATCAAGGGCATGCAGCTCCTCGCCGGCAATGGCTTCGATCTCGCGGTCGCCGGGCGGGCGAATACCGGCGAGAGCGAGGCGGCTTTGCGCGACGGCTATGCCGCGCTCTTCCAGAGTCTCGACATTGCCATCGACGCCGGCGACCCCGCCCGCCTCGTGCTCTTTCCCGAGATGGATGCGCGGGTCGACGTGCCGGAGATCACCGAGGCATGCTGGGGCATCCTGCACAAATCGCCGACAGACGTGATGTGCGCCTCGTCGCGCATGGTGGTGAAGCGCAAGGGCGCCGCTCGGCCCGCCGTCGTCGCCTGCACCCTCTTGCCCTATGCGCCGGAATTCGAGCTCGGCGCGACGCTCGCCGAGGCCTCGGGCACGGTCATGCTCAACCATCCGCATTGCGCCAAGTTCTGCGTGCTCGGTGGCGCCTCGTGCAGCCGCGGCTGAGCGCGTAGCCACGCCATGCCGATCGCCGTCACCCTCGATCTCGACGCCGTCACCGCGTCGCGCATCGAGCCGTTGTGGGACGCGCTCGAGCGCGACTCGGCGCTGCCGACGACGCGTCGCCTCGGCGTGCGGCCGCATCTCTCGCTGGCAGTCTACGAGACGCTCGACCCGTCGGCACTGCTGGTGCGGCTCGACGGTTTCGTGCAGAGGCTGACGCGGGTGGCGATCCGCTTCGCCAGCATCGGCCTCTTCGCCGACGGTCCCGCGGCGACCATCTTCCTCGGCCCGATTGCCGACCGCGTGCTGCTCGATCTGCACGGCGCGTTTCATCACGAATTCGCCGATTGCGTCGATCGCTGCATCTCGCATTACCGGCCGCTGCATTGGGTGCCGCATCTCACGCTGGCGCACGACGTCGCGGCGATCGCGCTGCCACAGGCAGTCGCCCGCCTCGCCGATCCGATGACGCCGTTCGCCGGGACGCTCGACGTGCTCTCCGTCGTGCGCTATCTGCCGGTCGAGCCGCTTGCCCGTTACGTACTGGGCACGGCACAGGAAGGAGACAGGTGATGAGCTTCACCGGCAAGATCGTCGTCATCACCGGCGCCGGCGGCATCTATGGCCGCCAGTTCAGCAAGGCCTTTGCCCGCGAGGGCGCGCGCCTCGTGCTGACCGACCGCAAGCTCGCCGGGCTGACCGCTCTGAGCCGCGAGCTGGCGTTGCCGGCCGATCGCCTGCACCTCCATGCCGCCGACCTCGCCGACGAGGCCGCCATCGCCGGCTTCATCGCCGAGACCGCCGATGCGGTCGGCACGCCGGACATCGTCGTCTGCAATGCCGGCATCTATCCCTTCGGCGGGCTGCTCGACACCTCGGTCGCGCTGTGGGACGACATCATGGCGATCAACCTCAGGGCGCCGTTCCTGCTGACGCAGGGCTTCGCCCGGCTGATGATCGAGCGCGGCGTCAAGGGCAGCTTCGTGTGCATCGGCTCGGGCGCGGCGCATGTCCTGCGCACCAACGGCCTCGCCTATTGCGTCTCCAAGCGCGGCCTCGACTGGCTCGTCAAGGGCATGGCGCTCGAGCTCGCCCATTGGGGTATCCGCGTCAACGCGGTCGAGCCCGGCCTCGCCCTCGGCAGCGAGCATACGCATTTCCCGCCCGGCTATGTCGAGAGCATGGCGGAGCGCATCCCGCTGCGTCGCCTGGGCGGCGAGGACGAGGCGGCGGATGCCGTGCTGTTTCTCTGCTCGGACAAGGCGGCCTACATCACCGGCGCCGCCATTCCGGTCGATGGCG
>DATAQP010000029.1:0-8847 GCA_036264595.1 Allostellaceae bacterium | reverse complement strand
TACCTCGAACATTTCTTGTCTTCCTTCCTCAGAACATCATCGGGCGGCGCGCCCTGTGGCCGCGCCAGCATCCCGATCCGGCCGCGGCACCCCATGGCGCCGCCTCGGCCGCAGTACAACACATCGCCCGAAACAGCTTGGGCGCGCTGGCAAGCCGGGCGCCCGAGCACAAGCGATGTCACCCAAATAAAACCATCGGGCGTCGCCATGCGACGCCATGTCAAGGCGCCGCGAATTCAGCGGCGCAACCCCAGCCGTCCGATCAGCTCTTCGTATCGGCCGGCATTCTTGCGCTTCAGATAGTCGAGCAGGCTGCGGCGCTGCCCGACCATGACGAGCAAGCCACGACGAGAATGGAAATCCTTCTTGTGCGTGCCGAGATGCTCGGTGAGGTTCTTGATCCGCTCGCTCAGAATGGCGACCTGAACCTCGGGCGACCCGGTATCGTCCGTCTTGGTCGCGTATTCGCGAATCAGCTCCTGCTTGCGATCAGCAGTAATCGACATCGGTCTCTCCAAAGTCTAAGGGTTAATCACACGCACCGGTCGCAACCCGCCCGCCACGATCTCGGCAAGGGCCACCAGCGTTTGGCCGGTGGTGGCGCGGACCATTGCGCCGGTGCCGAGTTGATCGATACGCGCCCGGTCGGCCGCAAGGAGCGGAACAACCGATTGGCCGTGGCGCAGGCGGTGAGCTTCGGCTTCCGTCAGGGCCAGTGCCGGGATGTCGTCCAGCGCGGTCTCGATCGGAAGCAGGTGCCCGAAAGCGGCGGCACTATGATCCAACGCCGCAAGATTATCCAGCGAAATCGCCCGTTCGAGGGTAAAGGGGCCGACCGCCAGGCGGCGCAAAGCGCTGACATAAGCGAGGGTACCGAGGGCGACTGCGAGGTCGCGGCCGAGGGCGCGAACATAGGCACCCTTGCCGGTCTCCATCTCGAACTCGGCATGGTCGGCATCGGGCTGGCCGACCAGGCGCAAGGCGGCGATCTCCACCGGCCGCGGCGCCAGCGCGACCGCCCCCCCGGCGCGCGCCAGCTTGTAGGCGCGCTGGCCGCCGAGCTTGATCGCCGAGTAGACCGGCGGCGTCTGCAGGATGGTGCCGGTAAAGCCGGGCAGCGCCGCGGCGATCGCCGCGGCATCGGGCCGCGCGGCACTGGTCGCCACCACGGCCCCTTGGGCGTCGTCAGTGCTGCGCGCCTCGCCCCAGCACAGGGTGAACCGGTAGGTCTTGCGCCCCGCCATCGCCCAGGCGACGGTCTTGGTCGCCTCGCCGAGGGCGATCGGCAGCACACCGGTCGCCAGCGGGTCGAGCGTGCCGCCATGCCCCGCCTTGGCCGCCCCGGTGATCCGGCGGACGGCGCCGACCGCCTGGCTCGAGCTCAGGCCGAGCGGCTTGTCGAGGATGACCCAGCCATGGATTGGCCGGCCGCCGCGTCTACGCCCCATCGCCGTCTTCGCCGCCGTGATCGTCGCCCACGCCGCGCGCCTTGGCGCTGACGATGTCGCGCTCGATGTCGGGGCGGTGCAGCAGGGCCTCGATGCGGCTGGCATGATCGAAGGTGGTGTCGAGCATGAAGCGCAGCGCCGGCACGTAGCGCAGATCGAGCTCGCGCGCGATGAGGCTGCGCATGAAGCCGGCGCCGCGCTCGAGGGCGGCCAATATCTCGGGAACATGCGTGCCGCCGAGCGGCATGACGAAGGCGGCGGCGTTCTTGAGATCAGCGCTGACGCGGACTTCCGTTACCGTGATCGTCGCATCGTGCAGCGCCGGATCGCGCAGTTCGTGGCGCGCGAGGATGCCGGCCAGCACGTGACGCAGCTCCTCGCCGACACGCAACTGGCGTTGGGTCGGGAGGCGGCCCGCCCTGGCTCTGCCGGTTTTCTTTGTCATTGCACTCCCCTGATCGCCGCCGCGCGGCCCAGGGATTAAATCAAGCGCGATCGAGGGCCGCGATGTTGCGATGACACGTGCCCTAGGCGAGGGCGCGCGCCACCTCTTCAACCTCGAAGCACTCGATCGTGTCACCGGCCTGGATGTCCTGGTAATTCTCGAAGGCCATGCCGCATTCATAGCCTTCCTTGACCTCGCGGACCTCGTCCTTGAAGCGTTTCAGCGTCTTCAGGCTGCCTTCGTGGATGACGACGTTGTCGCGCAGCAGGCGGACCTTGGCACCACGCTTGACCGTGCCCTCGGTCACCATGCAGCCGGCGACCTTGCCGACCTTGGTGATGGCGAAGACCTCGCGGATGGCGGCATTGCCGAGGAAACGCTCGCGCAGGGTCGGCGACAGCATACCGGAGAGCGCCGCCTTCATATCGTCGATCACGTTGTAGATGATCGAGTAGTAGCGGATCTCGACGCCGTCGCGCCGCGCCAGATCACGCGCCTGCGGATTGGCGCGCACGTTGAAGCCGATGATGACGGCGTTCGACGCCTTGGCGAGGATGATGTCGCTCTCGTTGATGCCGCCGACCGCGGAATGGAGGACACGGACGGCGACCTCGCCGGTCGACAGCTTGGCGAGCGAGGCGACGATAGCCTCGAGCGAGCCCTGGACGTCCGACTTGACGAGGACGGGGAACTCCTTGGCGACGCCGGCGGTGATCTGCGAGAACATCTGCTCGAGGGTGCCGCGCGCCCCGGCGGCGGCCGTCTGGTCGCGCCGCCGGCGTTGGCGGAACGAGGTAACGTCGCGAGCGCGGCTCTCGCTGTCGACGACGGCAAAATCGTCGCCGGCGAGCGGCGCGCCGTTGAGGCCGAGCACCTCGACCGGCATCGCCGGGCCGGCTTCCTTCAGATTGTTGCCGCGCTCGTCGATGATGGCGCGCACGCGGCCCCATTCGTTGCCGCTGACGAAGATGTCGCCGACGCGCAGCGTGCCACGCTGGATCAGCACGGTGGCGACGGCGCCGCGGCCGCGCTCGAGCTTGGCCTCGATGACGACGCCCTCGGACGGACGATCGGGATTGGCCTTGAGATCGAGGATCTCGGCCTGCAGCAGGATCGCCTCCTCGAGCTTCTCGAGGTTCATCCGCTTGGTCGCCGAGACCTCGACATCGAGTATGTCGCCGCCGAGCTTCTCGACGACGAGCTCATGCTGCAGCAGCTCCTGGCGGACGCGGTCGGCGTTGGCGTCGGCCTTGTCCATCTTGTTGATGGCGACGATGATCGGCACCTGCGCCGCCTTGGCATGGCGGATTGCCTCGATCGTCTGCTCCTTGATGCCGTCATCGCCGGCGACGACGAGGACGACGATATCGGTGACGTTGGCGCCGCGCGCGCGCATCGCGGTGAAAGCCTGATGGCCCGGCGTGTCGATGAAGGTGATGCGATGGCCACCCTTCAGCTCGACCTGATAGGCGCCGATATGCTGTGTGATGCCGCCGGCCTCGCCGGCCGCGACGTCGGTGTGGCGCAGCGCATCGAGCAGCGACGTCTTGCCGTGATCGACATGCCCCATGATGGTGACGACAGGCGGGCGCGACTTGAGATTGCCCTCGACATCGACCTCACCCTTGAGCCCGATCTCGACATCGGCCTCGGCGACGCGCTTCAGCTTGTGGCCGAATTCGGTGACGATCAGCTCGGCGGTGTCGGCATCGATCACCTGGTTGATCGTCGCCATGACGTCCATGCGCATCAGCGCCTTGATGACGTCGGCGCTGCGCTCGGCCATGCGGTTGGCGAGCTCTTGCACGGTGATCGTTTCGGGAATGACGACGTCGCGCACGATCTTGGTCGGCTCGGCGGAAACTTGCTGCTGGCGCAGCTTCTCGCGGGCGCGGCGCACCGAGGCGAGGCTGCGCATGCGCTCGTCGGCGTCGCTGTCGAGGGCGCGCGTCACCGTCATCTTGCCGCGGCGGCGCGGCTCCTCGCGGCGCACCAGTGTCGCCGGCTTCTTGATCTCGGGGCGCAGGCCGCGCTTGATCGGCGCCTCTTCCTCGGGCTCCTCCTCGCCGGCCGGCTTGACCTTGCCGGCGGCGGTCAGCGCCGCGACCTTGGCGGCGGCGGCCTTGCCGGCGCGCTCGGCCATCTCGCGCCGCGATTCGTCCTCAGTCTTGCGGCGGGCGTCTTCCTCGCTCTTGCGCCGTGCTTCTTCCTCGGCCTTGAGGCGGAGCTCCTCCTCGGCCTTGCGCTTGGCCTCTTCGGCGGCGCGAAGCTGCTCTTCCTCGCGCTGGCGGCCGACATCGACGACAGCTTGGCGGCGCGCCTGCTCGTCGGCTTTCTTGGCGCCCTGCACGGCGCGGGCGCGCACGGCGACCTCCTCGGCGGTCAGCGTGCGCGGCATGATGACGGGGCGACGGATCCCGGGCGCAGCGGCGGGCGCCGGGCCGGCCGAAGCGGTTTCCTTGCCGGCGCCGGACGGCGCGTCGGCGGGCTCGCCCGAGCCCGGCCCGACGACCCGCTTCTTGCGCACCTCGACCATCACGGTCTTGGAGCGGCCATGCGGGAAGCTCTGGCGGACCTGCCCGGTCTCCGCCGGCTTGCGCAGCTCGAGGCGTCCGCCTGGCCGTGCCAGGGTGAGCGGGCGCTTCTGTTCCTGTTCGTTGTTATCCGTCATCTCGATCCGGTACCATCATTCGCGTTGCGGCGACGGCGTTGCTGCCGTCCCCGCCCAATTTCAAACCCAGTCGGCGCCGCCCGGAAACCGACCAGCCGTGCCGCATCGACCAACAATGCCTTGGCCAGCCGTCCCGGCCCGACCGTGGCATGAACGACATGCTCGCGCCCAAAGGCCGCGCCCAGCTCTGCGGCGGTCAACACGTCGACCAGCGGCAAATCCGAGCCGGCCGCGCGGACCTTCTCGCGGCCGCTCTCGCCGCCATCGGCCGCCGCCAGCAGCACCGCCGCCTCGCCGTCGCGCAGGGCCGAGCGAACCTTCTCGTAGCCGGCCACCGCCTTACCGCTCCGCCGCGCCAACCCGATGAGGTCGAGGCAGCGTTGCCGCAGCAGAAACTCAACCCGGTCGGCGAGGTCGCCGGAGGCCGTTGCCGGCTCCCGCGCCGCCCGCCCGAACAGGCGCTTGGCCATCGCCGCTTGCACTATATCGCGCCGCGCGGTCAACCACAAACCCCGACCCGGCAGCCTGCAGGCGACATCCGGCACCACAGACCCGTCCGGCCCCACGACGAAGCGCACCATGGCCGCCTTGGCGAGGATCGCCCCGGTGACCAGGCAGCGCCGTTGCGTCTCGCTCGGCTCGGCTGCCGCGTCCCCTTCGGCCGCGTGGGGCGGCGCCGCAAGCCCGCTCGGCGACGTGACGTCCTACTCCTCGGCCGGCGCAGCTGCGGCACCCGCCTCGGCCTCGCCGTCGGCAAACCAATGCGCGCGCGCCGCCATGATGATCGCGTTGGCCTCGTCCTGCGACGGCTTGGCGACGCCCTGCACGATCTCGATCAGCTCGTCGCTCGCCAGATCGGCGAGGTCGTCGAGCGTCTTGATGCCCTTGTCGCCGAGCGCGACGAGCATGGCCGGTGTCAAGCCGGCGACCGCTGCGAGCTCCTCGGTGACGCCGAGCTCCAGGCGACGCACCTCGAGCTCCTGGTTCTTGCGTTCGATGAAGACCTTGGCGCGCTCCTGCAGCTCGCCGGCGACGTCCTCGTCGAAGCCTTCGATACCGGCAAGATCCTGCAGCGGCACGAAGGCGACCTCCTCGACCGAGGTGAACCCTTCGGTCACCAAGAGATGGGCGATGACGTCGTCGATGTCGAGGGCCTCGATGAAGAGCTGGCTGCGCGTGCGGAACTCTTCGGTGCGGCGCTCGGATTCCTCGGCCTCGGTCAGGATGTCGATGTCCCAGCCGGTCAGCTGCGAAGCGAGGCGGACATTCTGCCCGCGGCGGCCGATCGCCAGGCTGAGCTGATCGTCGGGCACGACGACCTCGATGCGGCGCTGCTCCTCGTCCATCACCACCTTGGCGACCTCGGCGGGAGCCAGCGCGTTGACGACGAAGGTGGCGGGATCGGCCGACCACGGGATGATGTCGATCTTCTCGCCCTGCAGCTCGGCGACGACGGCCTGGACGCGGCTGCCGCGCATGCCGACGCAGGCGCCGACCGGATCGATGCCGCTGTCGTTCGACAGCACCGCGATCTTCGCCCGGCTGCCGGGATCGCGCGCTACGGCGCGGATCTCGATGATGCCGTCATAGATCTCGGGCACTTCCTGGGCGAACAGCTTGGCCATGAATTGTGGATGGGTGCGCGACAGGAAGATCTGCGGGCCGCGCGCCTCCTGGCGCACGTCGTAGATATAGGCGCGCACGCGCTCGCCCTGGCGGAAGCTCTCCCGCGGCAAGAGCTCGTCGCGCCGCAGGATCGCCTCGGCCCGGCCGAGATCGACGATGACGTTGCCGAACTCGACGCGCTTGGCGAGGCCGTTGACGATCTCGCCGACGCGATCCTTGAATTCCTTGAACTGGCGCGCCCGCTCGGCGTCGCGCACCTTCTGGACGATGACCTGCTTGGCAGTCTGCGCCGCGATGCGGCCGAAATCGATCGGCGGCAGCGGATCGGTGATGAAGTCGCCGATCTCGGCATCGGGGTTGAAGCGGCGCGCCTCGCTCAGCGGAATCTGCGTCGCCTCGTTCTCGATCGGGTCGGCGACCTCGCGGAAGCGCAGCAACCGGATCTGGCCGGATTTGCGGTCGATCTCGGAGCGGATGTCGTATTCCTGGCCGTATTTCGAGCGTCCGGCCTTCTGGATGGCCTGCTCCATCGCCTGGAGCACCTCGTCGCGATCGATCCCCTTGTCGCGAGCGACGGCATCGGCGACTTGCAAGAGATCGGACGGTGAGTAGGTGGCAACGTTTTCCATGTCAGGCGTTCTCTTGAATTCGTTGTGATCCCGGATGGCTGTCGGCCTGCTGTTTTGCCGCCGCGGCCAGGAGCTCGTCGGTCAGCAGCAGCTTGGCCCGCACGATGTCGGCGAGCGGCAGCGCCACCTCGCGGTCGTCGAAGGCGATGCGCACGGCGCCGTCATCGGCGCCGAGCAGCCGGCCGCGAAAGCGCTTGCGGCCGTCGATCATATGGTTCATCTCGATCTTCGCCTCGTAGCCGGCGTAGCGAATGAAATCCTCGCGCTCGATCAGCGGCCGGTCGATGCCCGGCGAGCTCACCTCGAGCGCATAGGCGACCGGGATCGGATCGGCGACGTCGAGCAGCGCCGAGACGGTGCGGCTGATATCGGCGCAATCGTCGACGGTCATCGCCGCCTCGTCGCGCCGCTCGGCCATGATCTGCAGCGTCGGCCGGCGGCCACCGGTGAAGGTGACGCGGACCAGGCGATAGCCCATCGCCTCGATCGAGGGCGCAATCATGGCCGTGAGAGGACGCGTTTCGAACAATTCCGCCTTCCTGGCGACCGGAATTCCCGGGTCGCAAAATAAAAAGGTGGGCCTTGGCCCACCGGGTTTTTCAGTCGATCCACAAGGGATCGTATGGGACTTTTGCCGCAATATAGTCAAATCCATCCGCGCTGCAAGACGGATCGCGCCACCGCAGCCGCCGGGGAGGCCGGCGGGCGTCCCCGGCCCATCGCCCGGCGGGACGGCGTCCGACCCTGCGATGTCCCCGCCGCGGCGCGCTCTCGCGATCCCCCGAGACGGGGAATCTCTATATAGATCAGGCTCCTGGGAGACTCGTCATTCCGCGGCGGCACTGGTGGGCGCCTTCGCGCGCCGCGCCCGGCGCGGTGGCGCGGCCTCGCTCGCCGCCTCGGCGCTCTCGGCCCGCTCCATCCTGGTCAGGATCAGCCGCGCCCGGCGCAACGCCGTATCGGGCTTCAGGAAGACCTCGCGGTAGCCGTCATCCGGCATGTCGAACATCGCCTGCTGTTTCTCCAGCGCCCATTGATCCTCGGCGATCACCGCGGGAAAGGTCTCGACGAAGCGGGATATCGCCGTCCTCGCCGGGTCGCTCTTGCACATCAGCCCCTTCGGCATGTTGATGATGAGATGCCAGACGTGGTTGCGCCGATCGATCGGCGTATGGGTGTGGATGATGATGTAGCCACGCTCGCTCGCAGCATCGCCGAATTTGCCTTCCGGCCAGACCCGCATCTGAACCCGAGTCAAACCCGGGCTCAGCATGAAATGCGTGTGGTGGCGATCGACCACGTCGTACCCGAAATACTCGGCAAGATAGGGCGGCTGCTTGTAGCCGCGCACTTCGCGCACCGTGCCGACGAAGCCGGTGCCGTCGCGCACCCCCTCCTCGACCCTGATCGGAATGCGGCTGTTCTCGACATCGCCGATATTGCCGTCATGGAGGGGGTAGAAATGCGTGATGTCGAGCAGGTTCTCGATCAGCAGGAGCGAATTCGCCGGCACCTTCATCGCGCCGTTCACGTCCGCCGTGTCCCAATCCGGGCTCGCCATCTCCGGGATGCGCGGCGGCCGCGCCGTCTCGCTCTTCGCCGGATCGCCGGGCCACACCCAGACGAGCCCGTCCTGCTCGATCACCGGCACCGGGCGAAGCTTGGCGTTCGGCGGGATGTGGCCGTCGGGATGCGACGGCACGCGGACGCATTGTCCGGTCGCGTCGTAGCAGAGACCGTGATAGGTGCATTCGAGAAGCCCGTCCGCGAGGAAGCGGCCCGCCGACATCGGCATGCGCTTGTGGCAGCAGCGATCGTCGAAGGCGACGACCTCGCCTTCCGGGCTGCGCCACAGCACGATCGGCTTTTCCGCGATCACCTGGCCATGCAGCTTCTGAGCTGCGAAGTCCTGCGACAATCCGGCGACGTACCAGGCATTGCGTACGAGGACGTTCGCGATCATGACGTTTCCTCCTCTTGGCCGGGTTTTGCCGAATGATTCCATAATCCCGACAGAGACGGAAATCC
>DATAQP010000002.1:0-5032 GCA_036264595.1 Allostellaceae bacterium | reverse complement strand
GATTCGATGCCAATCACCTGCATTCCGCCTGCATTTCCAGGTGTGCTGGCGACGCGAATGACCTATATCCCTCGCATGGGCCCGACAGCGAGACGCCGATGACGACCCTGCTCTACAGCCACGCCGCCTGTCTCGAGCATGATCCCGGCTCCTATCATCCGGAATCGCCGGACCGGCTGCGCGCCGTGATGGAGGCGCTGGCGGCCGAGGAGTTCGCCCTGCTCGATCGCCGCGAGGCGCCGCGTGCCGATCTCGACGACATCGCCCGCGTGCATCCGCGCGACCTCGTCGAGCAGGTGCTCGCCGCGGTACCGGAGAGCGGCCATGTCGGCATCGACGCCGATACCATCATGTCGCCGGGCTCGGGCGAGGCCGCCTTGCGCGCCGCCGGCGCGGTCTGCGCCGCGGTCGACGCGGTCATGGCGGGCGAGGCGCGCAACGCCTTCTGCGCTGTGCGCCCGCCCGGCCATCACGCCGAGCCCAGGCGGCCGATGGGGTTCTGCCTCTTCAACAACGTGGCGATCGGCGCCTTGCGGGCGCGCGCGGTGCACGGCTGCGCGCGCGTCGCCGTCGTCGATTTCGACGTCCATCACGGCAACGGCACCCAGGCGATGTTCGCCGCCGATGCCGGGCTGTTCTATGCCTCGACCCATCAATCGCCGCTCTATCCCGGGACGGGAGCGCGCGACGAGACCGGCATCGGCAACATCGTCAACGTGCCGCTGGCGCCGGGCTCGGGCACGGTGGCGTTCCAACGCGCCTTCAAGGAAATCATCCTCCCGGCGCTGGAGGATTTCGCCCCCGATTTCCTCTTCGTCTCGGCCGGCTTCGACGCGCATCGCCGCGATCCGCTGGCCAATCTCGACCTCGTCGAGGCGGATTACGACTGGGCGACGCGGCGCCTCGCCCATATCGCCCAGCGCCACTGCAGGCAGCGCCTCGTCTCCGTCCTCGAAGGCGGCTATGACCTCGCCGCCCTGGGCTCCAGCGCCGCCGCCCATGTCCGCGCCCTGATGGCGGCATGACTGCCGATATGCACGCAAAGAGTGTGGCCGTCGCCGCGGTTGCCCGCCCGCGCCCGTCCGCCTAAACTCCCGCCCGTTTTCAACCATCAGGCGCCTCATGGCCGAGAATCAATTGCCGCCGGATATTGCCGCGATGAGCTTCGAGGAGGCGCTTGCCGAGCTCGAGCAGATCGTCAAGCGGCTCGAGGAGGGAAAGGGCAAGCTCGACGAGGCGATCACCTCCTACGAGCGCGGCGCGCAGCTCAAGCAGCATTGCGAGCGCAAGCTGGGCGAGGCGCAGGGACGGGTCGACAAGATCGTCCGCCAATCCGACGGCTCGCTGACCATGGAGCCGGCGAAACTTGACTGATCTCCCGCTCGTTGCCGACAATTTTCCGGCGGCACTGACCGAGGCCGTGCGCCTGACCGACACGGTGCTGGACAAGCTGCTCGTGCGGCCGGAGGGGCCGGAAGCGCGCGTCGTCGAGGCGATGCGCTACTCCGCCCTCGCCCCCGGCAAGCGCCTGCGCCCCTTCCTCGTCCTCGCCAGCGCCCAGCTCTTCTCGGTAGCGCGGCGCAGCGCGCTGCATACCGCCGCCGCCGTCGAGCTGGTCCATGCCTATTCGCTCGTCCATGACGATCTGCCGGCGATGGATAACAGCGACCTCCGGCGCGGCCGCCCGACCTGCCACAAGCAGTTCGACGAGGCGACCGCCGTGCTCGCCGGCGACGGGCTGCTCACCTATGCGTTCGAGGTGCTGGCGGAGCCCGATACCCACGGCGACCCGGCGGTGCGCTGCGAGCTCGTCGCCGCGCTCGCCCAGGCGGCAGGCGCCGCCGGCATGGTCGGCGGCCAGATGATCGACCTTCTCGCCGAGAACGACCCGACCCTGGACATCGGCGCGATCACCAGGCTGCAGCGCCTCAAGACCGGCGCCCTCATCGCCTTCTCCTGCGAGGCCGGCGCCATTCTCGGCAAGGCAGGGCGCGAGCAGCGCCATGCCCTGCGGGGCTATGCCCATGATCTCGGCCTCGCCTTCCAGATTGCCGACGACCTCCTCGACATCGAGGGCTCGGCCGCCGAGACCGGCAAGCCGATCGGCAGCGACGCGGCGGCGGGAAAGGCCACCTTCGTCACGATTCTCGGCCTCGAGCGGGCCCGTGCCCAGGCCGCCGCCCTCATCCGCCAAGCCGTCGCGCATCTTGATTTATTTGAGAAAAAAGCCGATCTTCTGAGGCAAGCGGCCGACTTCGTCATCAATCGTCGGACCTAAGGAGCAGGAAGTGGATCGTCAGCCCAAGAATCATATCTCGAACCGTACGCCGCTGCTCGACCGCGTGACGATCCCGGCCGATTTGCGCGAGCTGCCCGAAGAGGATCTGCCGCAACTCGTCGACGAGCTGCGCGCCGAGTTGATCGACGCCGTCTCGGTGACCGGCGGTCATCTCGGCGCCGGGCTCGGCGTCGTCGAGCTGACCGTGGCGCTGCACTATGTCTTCGACACGCCGACCGACCGGCTGATCTGGGATGTCGGCCATCAGGCCTATCCGCACAAGATCCTGACCGGGCGGCGCGACCGCATTCGCACGCTGCGCATGGGCGGCGGCCTCTCGGGCTTCACCCGGCGCGCCGAGAGCGAATACGATCCGTTCGGCGCCGCGCACAGCTCGACCTCGATCTCGGCCGGGCTCGGCATGGCGGTGGCGCGCGACCTCAAGGGCGACGACAACCGCAACGTCATCGCCGTGATCGGCGATGGGGCGATGAGCGCCGGCATGGCTTATGAGGCGATGAACAATGCCGGCTCGATGAAGAGCCGCCTGGTCGTCATCCTCAACGACAACGACATGTCGATCGCCCCGCCGGTCGGCGCCATGAGCGCCTATCTCTCGCGCCTCCTGTCGTCGAAATCCTTCCTCTCGCTGCGCCAGATCGCCAAGGAGATGGCGAAGCATTTCCCCAAGCAGCTCGTCGCCGCGGCCGGCCGCGCCGAGGAATATGCGCGCGGCTTCGTCACCGGCGGCGGCACGCTCTTCGAGGAGCTCGGCTTCTATTACGTCGGGCCGATCGACGGCCATAATCTCGACCATCTCTTGCCCGTGCTGAAGAACGTGCGCGACAGCGAGGATGCCGGGCCGGTGCTCATCCATGTCGTGACCAAGAAGGGCCATGGCTATCCGCCGGCCGAGCAGTCGCCCGACAAGTACCACGGCGTCGTCAAGTTCGACGTCGTCACCGGCGTGCAGAGCAAGGCGAAGTCGGTGGCGCCGGCCTATCAGAACGTCTTCGGCAAGGCGCTCATCGAGGAGGCCAAGCACGACGACCGCATCGTCGCCATCACCGCGGCGATGCCGTCGGGCACCGGGCTCAACCTCTTCGCCCAGGCCTTCCCGGAGCGCTGCTTCGATGTCGGCATCGCCGAGCAGCACGCCGTCACCTTCGCCGCCGGCCTCGCCACCGAGGGGATGAAGCCGTTCTGCGCGATCTACTCGACCTTCCTGCAGCGCGCCTACGACCAGGTGGTGCACGACGTCGCCATCCAGAGCCTACCGGTGCGCTTCGCCATGGACCGCGCCGGCCTCGTCGGCGCCGACGGCGCGACACATGCCGGCTCGTTCGATCTCGCCTATCTCGGCTGCCTGCCCGGCTTCGTCATCATGGCGGCTTCCGATGAGGCCGAGCTCATGCACATGGTAGCGACCCAGGTGGCGATCGACGACCGTCCCTCGGCCGTGCGCTACCCGCGCGGCGACGGCACCGGGGTGGCGCTGCCCGAGCGCGGCAACGTTCTCCATATCGGCCGCGGCCGCATCATCCAGGAAGGCACCTCGGTGGCGCTGCTCAGCCTCGGCACGCGGCTCCAGGAATGTGTCAAGGCAGCCAACGAGCTGGCCGGCTACGGCGTCTCGGTGACCGTCGCCGATGCGCGCTTCGCCAAACCGCTCGACGTCGCGCTGATCGAGCGCCTGGCGCGCGAGCACGAGGTGCTGATCACCGTCGAAGAAGGCTCCATCGGCGGCTTCGCCAGCCAGGTGCTGCATCACCTCGCCACGGTCGGCCTGCTCGATAACGGGCTCAAGGTGCGTCCGATGGTGCTGCCCGACCGCTTCATCGATCACAACTCGCCCGCCGTGCAATATGACGAGGCCGGGCTCAATGCCCGCCAGATCGTCGAAAAGGCGATGGGCGCGCTCGGCCGCACGATGAACGTCGCGGCAACCGCCTGACGCCAGGCCTCTAGCACCCGACCCTCTCCCCCCGACCCTCTCCCTCGAAAGGGGAGGGGACATTTGCCGTGATCGCGATGTCCGCTCCCTCATCCTCTCTCGCGAGCGAGCTCAAGGCGACGCTCGGCATCGCCCTGCCGCTCGCCGGCGCGCAGCTCTCGCAAGTGCTGATGGGGTTCATCAGCGCGGCGATGATGGGGCGGCTCGGCGGCGATTCCTTCGCCGCCGGCGGTCTCGGCGCCGCGCTTTATTTCACAATCGTGCTGGTCTTCCAGGGCCTGCTGACCGCGGTCGGACCGCTGGTCGCCCATGAGCGCGGCGCCGGCGCCGAGGCGCGAATCGGCGGCATCGTCGCGCATGGCATGTTGATCGCCGCCGCACTTGCGGTGATCGGCATCGCCGCGATGAGCCGGGTCGACGCGGCGCTGACCGCCATCGGTCATCCGCCGGGACTCGTCGCGGCGACGGGTCGCTATCTCGATGCCGCGATCTGGGGCCTGCCTGCCGGGCTCGGTTTCGCCTTGCTGCGCACCTATCTCTCGGCGCTGTCGCGGACCTGGCCGGTGATGGTGCTGCTCGTCGCCTGCCTGGCAATCGACGCGGTGCTGACCTACGCGCTGGTCTTCGGCAAGATCGGTGCGCCCGCCCTCGGCATCGCCGGAGCCGGCTATGCCGGCGCCGCCACGCAATGGGTGATGTTCGGCGGGCTGGCGCTCTACGCAGCGACCCGGCCGGGCTTGCGCGATCATCGCGTGCTCGGCGCCTTGCGGCATCCCAACTGGCCGGCGGCTGCCGCCATA
>DATAQP010000587.1:0-19319 GCA_036264595.1 Allostellaceae bacterium | reverse complement strand
AGAGCCGCCCGTAATTGGTCTCGCGGACATAGCCGAAGAGCCGCACCACCTCGCATACCGTCCCCGGCCGGGTCGGCACGCCGTGGAGGAGGGCGAAGCCAAGGCGGTCGACGGCGCCGAGCCAGCGCGCCAGCGCCGCCGCGTCGCCCGTCACCGCCTCATAGGTCTCGGCGGGAATGCGCTCGCCCAGCGCGCTATCCCAGAGCGTGACCGCGCGCTTTCGCGCCGCGCGCGAGGCGGCATCGAGCGCGTGCGCGCGCAGCCAGGTCCCCGCGAAGAGAGACGGCTGCTCGAAACACGCGAACGCGACCTCCACCCCAGCACCGACGATCGCGGCGCGGCTCAGTGTCACGATCTCGGGCAGCTCGAGCACGTCGCTCAGCCGCTGGCCCTCATCGCCGCGCCGAAATTCCGCCCGGTTGTCGGCCAGCCAGATGGCGGGAAAGCGGCTGGCGCGCCCGTCCGACCAGGTCAGCGACAGCATCGCGCCGCCCTCCGCGATGGCGACGGTCGCCGGCCACACCTCCATGCGCGTATCCATTGCCGAGCCTCGTTGCAGGCGGCGGCGCCCCCGAGGGCAGCGTCCCCCGCGCCGCCGCAGCGTATCGCCGCGTCGCTTGCCGGGCAACTGCGGTGGCACGATCGGCCACCTGCCGGGAAATTATTTTCGGCGTCCTGTCGAATGGCGACCCTCTCGCGCGTCATGGCAGCGGCAGCGCATGATGCGCAGCTGGAACCGATGATGGAGGATACGATGAAATACATGCTGCTGATCTATCGTGACGAGGCGGACATGCAGGCGGCGAGCAAGGCGCAAATCGAGCAGACCATGGGGGCCTATCTCGCCTATACCGAGGCGCTGCGCAAGGCGGGCGTGATCGTCGGCGGCGATCGCCTGCAGCCCTCGACGGCGGCGACTACCGTGCGGCTCCTCGACGGCAAGTCCAAGGTGCTCGATGGGCCCTATGCCGAGACCAAGGAGCAACTCGGCGGCTACTACATGATCGACGTGCCCGATCTCGACGCCGCCCTGTCCTGGGCGGCGCGTTGCCCGGGCGCCGGCCATGGCACCATCGAGGTGCGGCCGCTCTGGGTCATGTAGGGCGCCGATGCCGCGCGAGGACGACGAGCTGATGCCCCAGGTTGACGCGGCTGCCGGCGCGACTGCCGATGCGGTGGCACGCCGCAGCTATGGCAAGCTCGTCGCCTTTCTCGCGGCGCGGCTGCGCGACGTCGCTGCCGCCGAGGATGCCCTGGCGGATGCCTTCGCATCCGCCTTGGCCGCCTGGCCGGCGAGCGGCGTCCCCGCCAACCCCGAGGCGTGGTTGCTTTCGGTGGCGCGGCGCAAGGCGGTCGACGCGGCGCGGCGGCGGCGCAGCGGCGACGAAGCCGCCGCGCATCTGCTTCTCATCGCCGACAAGCTGGCGGCCGCCACCACCGGCACGGCCGAGATTCCCGACGATCGCCTCGCCCTGATGTTCGCCTGCGCCCATCCGGCGATCGAATCGGGAATCCGCGCGCCGCTCATCCTGCAGACCATTCTCGGCTTCGACGCCGCCGCCATCGCCTCGTCCTTCCTCGTCGCGCCGCGCACGATGGGGCAGCGTCTGGTGCGCGCCAAGAGCAAGATCCGCGAGGCCGGCATTCCCTTCCGCGTGCCCGGGCGCGACGAGCTCGCCGACCGGCTCGACGCCGTGCTTGAGGCGATCTACGCCGCCTTCGCCGAAGGCTGGTCCGATCCGGCCGGCACCGAGATCCGCCGCCGCAACCTCGCCGAGGAGGCCATCTTTCTCGGCCGGCTGGTCGTCGCGCTGCTCCCCGACGAGGCGGAGGCGCTCGGCCTTCTCGGCTTGATGCTCCATGCCGAGGCGCGGCGCGCGGCAAGGCGTGACGCGCAGGGCGACTACGTGCCGCTCGCCGCGCAGGATATGGCCGCATGGAACGCCGCGCTGATCGACGAGGCCGAGGCGCTGCTCCGCCGTGCCGGCGCCCTTGGCGCGCCCGGCCGCTATCAGCTCGAGGCGGCGGTGCAGTCGGCCCATGTCGCCCGCCGGCGGACCGGCTGGACCGACTGGCCGGCGATCGAGTTGCTCTACGACGCGCTCGTCGCCCTCACCGCCTCGCCTGTCGTGGCGATCAACCGCGCGATTGCCGTCGCCGAGACGCGCGGCGCCGCAGCGGGCTTGGCGGCGCTCGACGCAATCGCCGACGACGCGCGCCTCGCCGAATACGAGCCCTATTGGGCGGCCCGCGCCGATCTCCTGTCGCGCAACGGCGCCGCGGACGCCGCGGATGCGGATATGGCTTATGAGCGCGCGATCGGCCTCGAGCCCGACGAAGCCGTCCGCCGCTTCCTGCAGCGACGCCGGGCCAAGCTAAGCGAGTGAGGGGCGACGACTAGTTATAAGGCGTGACGGAAATTCCCTCTTCCCTCGGGGGAGAGGGAGGGGCCCGTTGCGTAAGCAATGGGAAGGTGAGGGGGCTGCCGGAGCACCCCGTCAGGCGGATTCCAACAGACGCAGCAATAAATCCTTCCCGCCCTCGACCTTTTCGTCGCCGCGAAAACGGCAAAGTTCCAAATGGTCATCCTCGAATATGTCAATCTCCAGCCGCTCTCCGACCAACGTCACGTACAAGCGGATCGAGTCGGGTCGCGTCCTTTGAATAAGGAAGTGGAGCCCGGCGCCCTCCAGGAGCTGTATTGTTTCAAATAGAGCGGACGACATCCGAACTCTCCGAAATTGCTCGACGGCACGACCATTTTCGAAACCGGTTATGAACCGTGACGAATAATACGGAATGTTCGGAAGAGCGGCTATCGCGGCTTAAACGCCGATTGTTGAGGCAAAGGAAGCGGGGTCAGGGTCGCGTCACCGCCCGGCGCCGCAACGAAGCGATTCAGCGCCGCGACGATCTGAGGTGATGACGTGGTCGCAGGTTGGCTGCCATGTTGTTTTAGCGAGCGCCTCGCGAGCACGCGGTGCCGCGCTCGATGATGACCCCTACAGGCGTCATCTCGTGACAGGGCGGCAGATCGCCAGCGATTTTCGTGGGCGTCGGTTGCGAGGTGGCGAGGCCGGGCTGTGGAGGGAGGAAAACGACGCCCGGAGGCGCCCCGAGGCCGCCAAAATCGGTTACGCCATCAACGCCGCCCCGCCCATCGAAGAAGCCGAAGGGAAACCTGAGTGCCGTTGAGTTGAGTGCCCTTGATCGGTTGGCTCTGGCAAAACCCAGCCGACCAAATGGGACAAATCGGCCGAGGGAATGATCGAAGACCAGGATTCGGCGTCCGAGTATGCGGTTCGAAACGATCGCGGAGCGCCTGGGCGCCGCGATACCCATATGCCCCGAAACGCCAGCTCCGGCCGTTGCTGCACCCCGTGCCGCCGCCGGTCGGACGGCGAGGGCGATTAGCGCGGCCCCCAGTATCGGGAAGACAATCCGTGGGCATTCCAGCCTCCGCGGAATTGCAGCCTGGTTTAGAGTGGTACCTTGGAATCTGGGCCGTCCGGCTCGGCATTCCAGCACCGCGGGGATGTGCTCGCCAACTCGTGATCACCCACCCAAAGCGAAAGCCACGCCTGGTCACCGAGGTCGCGGTCTCGCCGCGGGTGGCAAGGCAGCGCGAGCTGCCGCGCGTGGTCCAGGTGTGCGCCTATCCGGTTGGCCAACGCCCGTTCGGCGGACGCGCTCGCTGCCCCGAATGAGAGCGCGGCGGAGAAACTGTGCATGCGAGAAGTGAATCCCTCTTCCCGGCGGGAGACGGGGCGGTCAGGATTTCGCGCCGGGCCTAGCGGGTCCGACGGGCTTTGCCGCCTCGCGCAACGCGCGAAGACGGGCGGTCTTGGCATCGTCGGTCTTCCGCTGCAGCTTCTTCTTCGCGACCCAGTCCTTCACGGCGCCCGTTGGCAGGCGCTCGGCGTTGCTGAGGTCGGGGCGAGCGCTCCCAGGCGCGGATCCTTGACGGGCCATGTGCTGCTCCTTGGCTCGGGCTGAGCCAGTTATATATGGGAACGAGCCGAATGAAAGGGGAGTCGTTTCGACACGGCCCATTAAGAGGCCTTAAGGCCTTCGAGATCGTCCCGCCTGCGGCCGGTGCGGAACTCGCAATGACGGGGCGGGGCGGGGAAGAAAGTCCTTCACCCCCGTGGCGGGTGGGCGCGGACCGCCGCCTCGTCGATATCGGCACCCCAGCCGGGCCCGCTCGGCAGGATCAGCTCGCCGTTCTCGATGACCGGCGGCACGGTGACGAGGTCGTCCTTCCACGGCACGTCGTCGATGTCGATCTCCATGATACGGAAATTCGGCACCGCGGCGCAGAAATGCGCGCTCATCAGGGTCGAGAGATGGCCGTAGAAATTATGCGGCGCGACATTGACCTCCCAGACATCCGCCATCGCGGCGATCTTGACCCCCTCGGCGAGGCCGTTCCACGGCACGTCGACGATCGCGACGTCGATCGCGCCACCCTCGAGGAAGGGTCGGAAACCGCGGCGGCCGAACAGCGACTCGCACGATGCGATCGCATTGCGCGATGACCGGCGGATATGGGCGAGGGCCTGGGGGTCGAAGCTGTCGATCTCCAGCCAGGAGAGATCGAATTTCTCGACCGCCCGCGCCACCTTCACATAGCCCTCGGTGCGGAAGTTGAAATTGAGGTCGAGATGCAGCCCCATCTCGGGCCCGGCGCCGTCCCGCAAGGCGGCGAGCGCGTCAGTGATGGCGGCGAGGATGCGGCGGTCGGGATTGAGCTCGGGCTGGCCGGCACCACGGGCGAAGCCGGGCATGTAGAGGCGCGGCTCGCTTTCGTCGAAGAGGAAGATGTTGGTCTTGAGCGCCTTGAAGCCGCGCGCCGCCACCTCGGCGCCGAGCCGCGCCAGGTCGTCGAGCGAGCGCACCGGCGCGACGCCCATGACCCCCGCATGGTGCAGCCGGTAGGAGCCGCAATGCGACCAGTAGAGCGGCAGCTTCTCGCGCACCGGCCCGCCGAAGAGGGCGTAGACCGGAATGCCGAGCGCCTTCGCCTTGACGTCGAGGAGGGCGTTCTCGATCGCGGCGATGGCTTGGCTGTTGATGCCGCCGGGCGCCTGCCGCGTTACCGCGTAGAGCGTCGCGCTGATGCGCTCGGTCGGGCGCGGGTCCTGGCCGATCAGTGTCTCGCCGAGCGCGCGGATGACGGCGGTCAGCCCCCTGCTGCCATAGCTCTCGTTGTATTCCGACCAGCCGACGATACCGTCATCGGTGGTCACCTTGAGGAAGGAGAAATTGCGCCAGCCGGCATCGCAATGCAGGTCGTCGAGTCGGGCTATCTTCATCGCAGGCTCCTCCGTCCGTGCACCTGCCGTGTTCCCTCACCATGAGGAGCCGCCGCAGGCGGCGTCTCGAATGGTGACTTCGCTCAGGACGAGGGGAGAAGCGGGGATATTGGCAGGCTCCCCTCATCCTGAGCGAAGTCGAAGGATATGGTCCCAGTCCTTGATCTCACAGCAACCTCTTCGCCACTTCCTCAAGCATCACCTCGGTGGCACCACCGCCGATCGCATGGATGCGGGCGTCGCGCACCATCCGCTCGATGGCGCTTTCGCGGATATAGCCGAAACCACCGTGGAATTGCTGGCAGTCATACATCACCTCGTTGACCAGCTCGCCGCAATAGGCCTTGACCATCGAGACCTCGCGCACGCAATCCTGCCCCTGTGCGTCGCGCCATGCCGTGGCGTAGAGCAACTCGCGCCCGGCGGCGATCTTGGCCGCCAGCATCGAGAGGCGCTGGCGGATCGTCTGCTTGTCCCACAAGACGCCGCCGAAGGCGCGGCGCTCCCTGACATAGGCCAGGGTGAGCTCGAGCGCCGCCTGCGCCTCGCCCATCGCCATGGCGCCGAGCACCAGCCGCTCGTTCTGGAAGTTGCGCATGATGGCGTAGAACCCGGCATGCTCCTCGCCGAGGCGATTTTCTGCCGGAACGCGGCAATCGGCGAAGATCAGCTCGGCCGTGTCGGAGGAGAGCCAGCCCTGTTTCTTGAGGGCGCGGCCGACCGAGAATCCGGGCATGCCGCGCTCGACCGCGAAGATCGAGATGCCGCGCGTGCCCTTGACCACGGGATCGGTGCGCGCGGCGACGAAGACGAGATCGCCATGGACGCCGTTGGTGATGAACATCTTCGTGCCATTGAGCACGTAATCGTCGCCTTCGCGCCGCGCGACGGTGCGGATCGAAGCGACGTCCGAGCCGGCATCGGGCTCGGTGACGGCGACCGCGGTGATGCAGCGTCCGGCGATGATGTCGGGCATCCAGCGCCGCATCTGCGCGGCGCTGCCGGCATTGGCGAGATGCGGCGACGCCATGTCGGTATGGACCAGCACGGTGACGGCGACGCCGCCGAAGGTCGAGCGGCCGAGCTCCTCGGCGAGGACGATTGTCGCCAGCGTGTCGAGCGCGCTGCCGCCGAATTCCTCGGGATAGCGGATGCCGAGAAAGCCGAGCGCGCCCATCCGCCGCAGAATCTCGCGGGGGACGAAGCCGGAATTCTCCCAAGCTTCCGCGTTGGGCTTGATCTCGCTCTCGACGAAGCGGCGGATCTGCGCCCGCAGCGCCGCGTGCTCCTCGCGGAAATAGGGCGAGGGGAGGGACTCCGTCACTTATGCCTACCGGGCACTTATGCCTACCGGGCAGCGACGACGGCGGCGAGCACCTCCGCCGCGCGCCGGCATTGCGCGGGGGTGACGTCGAGATGCGTCGTCGCCCGCACGGTGCGGGTGGCGAAGGCGCCGACCAGCACGCCCTGCTCCTTGGCGCGCGCCACCACCGTCGCCGCATCGGGCGCGCCCTCGGCGAGGCGGAAGATCACGATGTTGCTCTGCACCGTCGCGAGATCGAGCTTCACGCATTTGACGTCGACCAGTCGGCCGGCGATCAGCCTTGCATTGTCGTGATCCTCCCCCAGCCGCGTCAGGTTGTGATCGAGCGCATAGAGACCGGCGGCGGCGACGATGCCGGCTTGGCGCAGCGCGCCGCCGAACATGCGCCGCGCGCGCACCGCCTTCTGGATATCGCTTGTCCGCCCGGCGAGCACGCTGCCGATCGGGCAGCCGAGCCCCTTGGACAGGGCGACGGAGACGAGATCGAAGGGCGCCGCCAGCGTGGCGAGCGGCGTTCGCGACGCGGCCGCGGCGTTGAACAGCCTTGCGCCGTCGAGATAGCTCGCGACGCCGAGCTCGCGCGCGGCAGCGCAAATCGCCTTTGCCTCGCCTTGCGGGAAGACGACGCCGCCGCCGCGATTATGCGTGTTCTCGATCGTCACCAAGGTGGTCGGCGGAAAGACGATATGGCCCGGCGGCTTGTAGGCGGCGCGGAAATCGCTGGCGGTGAAGAGGCCGCCGCTGCCGACGACGCTGAACTGCACGCCGGAATTGGCGGAAGCCGCGCCGGATTCGTGCCAGACGATATGCGCCTCGTCGCCGACCACGACCTCGTCGCCCGGCCGCGTCAGCACCTTGAGGCCGATCTGGTTCGCCATCGTGCCGCTCGGCACGAAGAGCGCCGCCTCCTTGCCGAGCATCTCGGCGATGCGCTGCTGCAGCCGGTTGACCGACGGGTCCTCGCCATACTGGTCGTCGCCGACCGGCGCCGCCGCCATCGCCTTGCGCATGCCTGATGACGGCAGCGTCACGGTATCCGAGCGAAGGTCGATGCGATCCATGGTGTCCTCCCGTTCAGGCATTGGCCGCCTATTGGCGGCAAATGCCGGCTCGGCGTCAACGCCTAGCCCTTTCCATCACCACATGGATTGCTTCGCTGCGCTCGCAATGACGTGATGAGTTGCCGTCATTGCGAGGCGGCGCAGCCGGGGAAGCAATCCAGGGCTGCCACCGCATCAATTGTTCGCTACGCTCGCATTGAGGGTTTTCGAGGGAGCAGGCGATGAGCGGAGAGACGACCTTGATGCGCGGCGCCGACTGGATCATCGCCTGGGACGAGGCGGAGCAGTCGCATGTCTATCTCGAAGGCGCCGATCTCGCCTTCCGCGACGGCGAGATCGTCTTCGTCGGCAAGAGCTATGACGGTCCGGCCGAGCGGACGATCCCCGGCGCCGGCCGCATGGTCGTGCCCGGCTTCGTCAATGTGCACTCTCATCCGACGTCGGAGCCAGGCAACAAGGGCGTCCTCGAGGAACTCGGCAGCACGCGGCTCGGCCAGAGCTCGCTCTACGAGTTCATGCCGGTCTTCCGCATCGCGCCGGAAGCGGCGACGGCGGCGACGCAGGTCGCGGTCAGCGAGCTCCTGAAGAGCGGCGTCACCAGTTTGGTCGATCTCTCGGGCGCGCGTCCCGGCTGGGCCGACGATTTCGCCGCCACAGGCATCCGCGCCGTGCTGGCGCCGATGTACCGTTCGGCGAGCTGGCGCACTAGGGACGGCCATTCCGTGGAGTATCTCTGGGACGAGAAGGCCGGCGAGCGGGCCTTTGCCGACGCGCTTGCCGTCGTCGACGCGGCGCGCCACCACCCGAGCGGCCGCATCGGTGCCATGCTGGCACCGTCGCAGATCGAGACCTGCACCGAAGGCCTGCTCAAGGAGAGCCTGCAGGAGGCGCGGCGGCGCAACATCCCGCTGCAGCTCCACGCCGCCCAGAGCGTCGTCGAGTTCAACGAGATCACGCGCCGCCATGGCGTCACCCCGATTGGCTTTCTCGAGCGTCTCGGCCTGCTCTGCCCCGATCTCGTCATCGGCCACGGCATCTTCCTCAACGACCATCCCTGGATTCACTGGCCGCATGCCGATGATTTCACCGCTGTTGTCGCGTCCGGCGCCAAGGTCGCGCATTGTCCGACGGTCTTCGCGCGCCGCGGCATCGCGCTCAACACGCTCGGGCGCTACCGCAAGGCCGGCATCACCGTTGGGCTCGGCACCGACACGTTCCCGCACAACATGCTCGACGAGATGCGCCTCGCCTGCTACGCGGCGCGCATCCTGACCGGCGATTTCCGCGCCGCCTCGACGGAGGACGCCTTCGCGGCGGCGACGGTCTGTGGCGCCAACATCATAAGACGGCCCGATCTCGGCCGCGTCGCCATCGGCTGCCGCGCCGATTTCTCGCTCGTCGACACCACGCATCCCTATATGCGGCCGCTGCATGACCCGCTGCGCAGCCTGGTCTATTCGGCCGGCGACCGCGCCGTGCGCGACGTCTATGTCGAGGGCGAGCAGGTGGTGCGCGACGGCAAGGTCCTCACCATCGATGTCGAGGCGGCGCTCGAGACGTTGGGCCGGGCGCAAGCGGCCACCTTGGCGACGACGGCGGAGCGCGACTGGGCGCGACGCAGCGTCGACGAGATGTCGCCGCGCGTCTTCCGCATCAGCGAGCGGCTGGCGCAGCAGCCGCCGCCGACGAGATGGTAGGACGGCGCGGCGGTGAAGCGGGTCAGCTGCCGAGGAAATCCTTGGTCCAGGCTTTGTAGTCGTCGTCGCGCGTCACCAGCCTGACGAGCTCGGCGGAGGGCAGGTTGGTCAGCTCGCTCGGCTTGGTGCCGTTGCGCAGCGCCGACAGGGTCTCGTGCACGGCGCGGATGGCGGCCATGATCGGCTGGTGGCCCTGCAGGCAGATGCGCACGCGCCGCGCGCTGAGATAGGCGAGATTGCTGACCTCGCCCTCGATGCCGCCGAGGATGATCGGGATCGTCACCGCCTCGGCGAGCGCATCGATTTGCGCCCGCGCCTTGGCGCCGGTGAAGAACAGCGCGTCGACGCCGGCCGCCTCGTAGGCCTTGGCGCGCGCAACGGCGTCCGCCGTGCCCGTCACGGTCAGCGCGCTGGTGCGTCCGGCGATCACCAGGCCGGGATCCTGGCGGCCGCTCAGCGCCGCGCGCATCTTGCCGACGCCTTCCTCGATCGAGGTCAGCGTGACCTTGCCGTCGCCGAAGGGGCGCGGCAGCACGGTGTCCTCGATGGTCAGCGCGGCGACGCCTGATGTCTCGAGCTCCTCGACCGTGCGCTTGACGTTGAGCGCGTTGCCGTAGCCGTGATCGGCGTCGACGAGCAGCGGCAGGTTGCCGGCGCGGTTGATGCGATAGGCCTGGGCGGCGAACTCGCTGAGCGTCAGGACGATGAGATCGGGGGCGCCGAGGACGGTCAGCGACGCCGTCGAGCCGGCGAACATGCCGAGCTCGAAGCCGAGATTTTCGGCGATGCGGGCCGAGATCGGATCGAAGATCGAGCCGGGATGGACGCAGGTCTGGCCGGCGAGGATGGCGCGAAAGCGCTCGCGCCGCCTGGTCCAGTTCATGGCGTCGCCCGCGGCCGCGGACCGATCGCCACCGTGCCCTTGCGCAGCGCGGTGAGGGCGGCGACGAGCTGGGAGTCCTTTTCCGTGCCGAGGACGAGCGGGTCGAGGAGCCCGTCTTCCCTGGCGTCGAAGGGCACTGGTTTGGGCTCGGCGCTGGACTTGGCGGAGGCCTTGAAGGCGCCGCGCAGATCGGCCTCTCGGCTAAGCTGCAGCCCGGCGACCTGCTGCTCCTTCGGCGGCACCACGGCGATGTCCGGCTGGATCCCCTGGGCCTGGATCGAGCGGCCCGCCGGGGTGTAGTAGAGATCGGTGGTGATCCGGAGCGCGCCGTGGCCCGACATCGGGATGATGGTCTGCACCGATCCCTTGCCGAAGCTGCGCGTCCCCATGAGGGTGGCGCGGCCGTAATCCTGCAGGGCGCCGGCGACGATCTCCGAGGCCGAGGCCGAAGCGCCGTTGATGAGCACCACCATCGGCGTGCCGATCAGGAGGTCGCCGTTCGGCTCGGCATTGAAGCGGCGCGTCTCCTTGCCGTCGCGGCCGCGCGTCGAGACGATCGTGCCGCCATCGATGAAATCGCCGGCGACGGCGACGGCCTGGTCGAGCAGACCGCCAGGATCGTTGCGCAGATCGAGAATGAAGCCGGCCAGCTTGCCGCCGCTTTCGCGCTTGAGGCGAGCGATGGCGGCAACCAGCTGCTCCTGGGCACGCTCGTTGAAGATGCTGACCCGAACATAACCGATATGGCCGTCTTCCAGCCGGGCCTTCACCGCGTTGGTATGAATGATGTCGCGCCTGAGCTCGAGCTCGAACGGGGCGGCGGTGCCGCGGCTCAGCGTCAGGCGGACGACCGATCCCGCCGGGCCGCGGATCCGTTCGACGACCTCTCCGAGATCGAGCCCGTCGACGGTCTCGCCGTTGACGCGGTCGATCGCGTCGCCGGGACGGATGCCGGCCCGGGCGGCCGGCGTGTCGTCGATCGGCGCAATCACCTTGACGCGCCCGCCGTCGCGCGCGAGCTCCGCGCCGATGCCGCCGAACTCGCCGCGCGTATCGGCGGAAAACTCGCGGTACTCCTTGGCGTCCATATAGGCGGAATGCGGGTCGAGCCCGGCCAGCATGCCCTTCACGGCGTCGTGAACCAGCTTGTCGTCGCCGATATCCCTGACATAGCGATCGTGGACCAAACCCATGGCCTCGCGCATGAGGGTGAGGTCGCTCGGCTGCTCCGGCTGTTCAGGTGTCGCGCAGCCGAACAGGATTGTGAGGGACACGGCGGCCACGGTCGCGCGGCGCCAGCGATGCGGCAAGACTGTCATATCTGCTTCCATATGCCCGAATTCGCGCGAAGTTATGCACGGCCGGCGCAGCTTGCCAAGACTCGCGATCGGCCATGCCGATCGCGCGTCGCGGCTTTAGGCGGGATCAGCCCACGCCGCCGGCGATTTCGGGGCCGGCGCTGACCGTGCTGCGGATATATTGCCGGCCGTCGAGCAGCGCCGAGACGGCGATCGTCTTCTGCCGAGTCGGATCATTGACCTGAGCGAGACGGGCGTATTCGACGCCGTCGACCGAACTCTTGAAGACGGCGGCGACCTTCCATGAGCCGATCCGCGCCGGCGGGCTGCCAACCAGATGAAACCGTTGACCGACTTCGATCCTGATATTCCTGCTCATAGCCTCGCCGCCGACATAATCACTGCACTGTGGAAATTCGCGACGACGCCCCGTCTTCCACGTCCTACTTCTTTTTAGTGGTCTTCCTGGCCGTCGTCTTCTTTTTGGCGCGGCCGGGATTGAGTCTCGCCCGTACCGGCGACGAAGCCTTGAACTTCACCGTCTTGGAAGCGGGAATCTTCAGCGCCTCGCCGGTGATCAGGTTGCGGCCCTGCCGCGCGCCCCGCTTGGCCAGCGAGAACGTGCCGAGCGGCGTGCGGATCGTGCCGCCCTTGGTCACTTTCTTTTCGATGGCGTTGAACACCGCATCGACCGCAGCGCGCGCGCTCTTCGCGCTGCTCTTAGTGGCGCTGGCGACCGACGCAACGAGATCCGCGAGTGACATGGCTTGCCCCAGAGGTGAAAGATCAGTGGGTTATTACATCAACTGTGAAGCGAACGCCACGGCTACCTTTGCCTGATGAGCCCTCCGCCGCCGGAGGTCGCAATTGCCAAATCGGCGCTTTGAGCCTATTACTATCACTATCGGCTCTCGTTTGCCGGGTTGCTCTCCTTCCCTCTGCGCGGGGGTCGGTCCTGCTCTCCGACTTGCGTCGAAGTTCGATCCGTCAAGCGCATGACGCGCGGGCGGTACCTAAAACTCATTGCGGAGCGCACGACATGGCGACCGGTACGATCAAATGGTACAACCCCCAGAAGGGCTACGGCTTCATACAGCCGGATGACGGCTCCAAGGACGTGTTCGTTCACGTCTCTGCCGTCGAGCGCGCTGGCCTTGGCCAGCTCAACGAAGGCCAGAAGCTGAGCTACGAGCTCGAGCGCGGCCAGCAGGGCAAGACCTCGGCGGTCAATCTCCGCGAAGTTTAGGCGACGTTTTCAGCGGCGAGCGGCCGCCCCGCTGAGCGGGGCGGCCGTTTCGCCGATCGTTGCGCAAACGACTCGAGCGCCGTAATGGCAGCATCGGTCTGACTGTATCGCTGCTCGCGAGGTCGAGCTTGTGATTGAAGGGAGCGTTAAATGCGCGAACCGCTCTATAAGTTTCCGAAGCGTCCGACCGGCCCCGATCAGACGCGCCGCACCATCGCGGAATGCCGGGCCATGCTCGCCAATCCGCGCCTCTCGCCGGAATTGCGGCATAGTCTCGAGATCAAGGTGGCCGAGCTCCAGGCCGAGCTGCGCGCCGATACCGCGCATCGTGCACGCGACGCGGAGTTGAATGTCGACGAGCCGGATTCCACGCCGCGTTCGCCGCGTCGCTGACCGGGGTGGCAAGGCGCCGCAAGCCTAGAACCTTTTCGTGAGCACGGGTCTCGTCGGTCGTCCTTCGTCTCCCCGCTGCTCACCTCAATTCGCGCTCTCGGCGCTGTTCGCGTTCCCTGATCCAATCATTGCGGTGGAGGACTCCCGTGGCGACAGGCAAGGTGGAGTGGTTCAACCCCGTCATGGGGCATGGCTATATCAAGCCGGCGGATGGCGGTAGCGATGTGCCGGTGCGTCGCCTTGCCGTCGAGCTAGCCGGACATACCTCCTTGAAACCGGGCCAGCAGGTCCAGTATGAGATCGTCCCTGGTCTCGACGGCCGGCTCTCGGCGGTGACGCTGAAGCTGCTCGACTGACCTGGTTGATGGCAATCCGGCGGGCAGGCGAGGCCGCAGTCGCGCCCAAAGGATGACTAGTATGCACAATCGTATGACGACGCCCAGAAACGCGCCGCTCGCATGAGCACCGACGAGACGCCACGGCCGGAGACCAAGCGTCATGTCATGACGCTGCTCGTCGCCTCGCATCGCGCGCTGAACAACGCGCTCGATGACCTCGGCTTTGAGGAGAATGACGACCGCGTGGTGGAGCATGACGGTCGGCTTGCCTTCGTGACCTGCAGCCACGAGCCCGATTGCGACGATCTTTTCGCCCTCATCGCCGAGCTCGCCGCGCGGGGCGAGAACTGGGAGCTGCTGTCGCGCATCGACGGCGAGGGCAAGGCGGTGACCTTTCACTCGCTCGCCCGCCAGCGCCCGGTCGAGGCCGTCGATACCGAGCTGACCGAGGAGCCGACCACTGCCGACGAGGCCGACCTCGCGGTGCAGGATCTCGATACCGAAGCCGGCGTGGCGCAGCTGCGCAGCGAGCTCAGCCGGCTCGACCCGGCGACCTTGTTCGTCTCGCTCGGCTCGGGCGCCGACGGTCAGGTCGTGGCGCGCGTCGTGCAGCGCACGCCGCGGCGGACGCTCGCCATCGCCAAGGGGCCGGACGAGGCGCGCATGCGCAATGCCATCCGCGAGATCCTGCCGACCGTGATGTTCGACATTGCGATGATGCCTCCGCGCTGAGTGCGGCGCGCTGATGCGAGGCGCGGCGATTTCGCCGCGATTGCAAGGGATTGCCTCACGTTTTTGCGGTGCAGTATTTTTACCCTTCCCCTTGACCGGACCACTCCCTATGTTAAGGGTTCGATCGCTGGGGCCGTAGCCTCTCGAGCGAGGTATTGAACAGAGCGCCGCGCGATGTCCCGCCCGGTGCGCAACGGTCCAGGCCTCCCTCCCCGCTTTCAGCGTCGTTTCCGCGGTCCGGCAGCCTTCCGGCTGACCGGCCCGCTTGTTTTCGTTTGCTTGGAGGGTTCTCCGTTGTCGTTTGCCGAATTCTCGTTCCACCCGCTCATCCTCAAGGCCCTCGATTCTGCCGGCTACACGGCGCCCACCCCGGTTCAGGCGGCGGCGATCCCGCCCGCCCTCGCCGGCCGCGACCTTCTCGCCACCGCCGAGACTGGCACCGGCAAGACGGCCGCCTTCGTGCTGCCCTCGCTGCAGCGCATCGCGACCGCGCTCAAGCCACGGGTGCGCGGCCCGCGCGTTCTCGTCCTGACGCCGACCCGCGAGCTCGCCAGCCAGATCACCAAGGCGGCGCGGCAATACGGCAAGTTCCTCCATCTCAACACGATCGAGATCGTCGGCGGCATGCCCTATCGCCAGCAGCTGCAGCTGATGGCGCGGCCGCTCGACATCGTCGTCGCGACGCCCGGACGGCTGATCGACCATCTCGAGCGCCGCCGCCTCGATCTCTCCGAGCTCGAAATTCTCGTCTTCGACGAGGCCGACCGCATGCTCGACATGGGCTTCATCGAGGCAGTCGAGCAGATCGCCGCCGCCTGCCCACCGGCTCGCCAGACGCTGTTCTTCTCGGCGACGCTCGACCGGCCGATCGCCAAGATCGCGGCGCGGCAGCTGCGCGATCCCGTCCGCATCGCCGTCAGCAGCATCGCCAGCGCTCCCGATATCGAGCAGCGCCTCCATCAGGTCGACGACCTCGCCCACAAGCATCGCCTGCTCCACCATTGGGCTTCGAGCAGCGAGCTCGGCAAGGGCATCGTCTTCGCCGCCACCAAGCGCGATGTCGACCAGCTGGCGCGCGATCTCGCCCAGGCCGGCCACTCGGCCGCGGCCCTCCATGGCGACATGGACCAGCGCGCGCGCAACCGCACGCTCGACCGCCTGCGCTCGGGCGGGCTGCGCCTCCTCGTCGCCACCGACGTGGCGGCGCGCGGCATCGACGTGCGGGACATCAGCCATGTCATCAATTTCGATTTGCCGCGCAACACCGAGGACTATGTCCATCGCATCGGCCGCACCGGCCGGGCCGGCGCCAGCGGCGTCGCCATCTCCTTCGCCGGCCGCGCCGAGCGCGACATGGTGGCGCGCATCGAGCGCTTCACCGGGAAGCCGCTCGCCGTCCATATCATCCCCGGCCTCGAGCCGACGCGAAGCTTCGTGCGCGAGCCGGTCGTCACGCGCAAACGCTCGTTCCGCCACGACGGGAACCGTTTCGGCAAGCCGGCCGGCGGCCGCCACACGGCGCCCGGCCGTCCGGACGCGCTGCGTCGCCGGGCCGACGGGGCCCGCCGGCCCGGTTAGCGGCCGGCGCCGTATCCCGCGATCCTCATGATGTCGAGGGCTTCGTGATGCCGGGGGCTTCGTGATGCCGATGGCCGATCCGTCGCGGGGAACTTTGCCGGGCAAGGTGGTGCCCTTTGCCGAGGAGGATCTCACCCGCATCTTCGATGCGAAGACCATCCAGCAGGCGCGCCACCTGATTCTGCGCGGCGCGGTGCGGCTGGGCACGACGGAGACGCGGATCGAGGCCACGGTGAGCGATGCGGGGCGTGAGCTCGCCGTCGTCGTGACGCCGATCAGATTCGTCCGCGGCACGCTGTTCGATCGGCAATGCAGCTGTGGGCGCAGCGTCTGCGCTCACACTGTCGCGGCCGCCATGATGACGCTCGAAACCCGCCCGGAATGGCGGCGTCCGGTTCAAGGATCGTTGCTGGAAATGCTGAATGCCCCGAAGCCGTCGTCTCCCGTCGTTCCGCGCGCCGATGCGGCGCGGCGTCGCGCGGCATCGTCGCCGGTGATACCGCTATCGCCGCGCGGCGACGAGGACCGGGTCGGGGTGTGGACGATCGAACCCGGCAATGCCGGCGCGGCGATGCATATCACCGTTCATCTCGCCCGCATCGGCCGCGACGGCCAGCCGGAGAAGGCGGGCACCCCGGCGACCCCGCGCCTCGTCATCGAGAAGACGGCGCGCACCATGCAGGGTGATGCCGATCGCGCGATCGCCCGCCTGCTCGGCGCCGGCAATCTCGTGCGCACGCCGATCCCGCGCGACAAGCGCCATCTCGTCGACGCCGCGCTGAAGCGCCTGTTGCCGACCGGCCGGCTGCGCTGGCGTGACGGCACGCCGCTCAGCGAGGGGCCGCGCCGCGTCATCCGCGCCTTCAAGGATGCACAGAGCGGCAAGCTGCGCCCGGTCGGGCTGTCGGAAGGCGGCGCTATGATCCGCGGCGAGGGCTGGTGGTGCGTCGATCCGAAAACCGGCCGCGTCAGCCGCGCCGAGCTCCAGGTCGTCGCCTCGCCGACCGCCGCCAAGCCGGCGACAGACTCGCGGATCGACGCGCGGCTGCGGCCGCGCCCGGTGGCGCTGCGCACCGTCGCGGCGGCGCCCGAGATCATCGATCGCGCGCCGCGCATCGTGCTGCGCGTCGGCCGGGTGACGACGAGCGATGCCGGGCTCATCGACGCGCTGCATGTCGTCTTCGACTACGGAACGCCCGATCAACCGACGGTGATCGAGGCCGACGATCAGCGGCAATTCGCCAAGATCGCCGCGGCCGATGGCAGCGTCGTCTTCGCGCGGCGCGACAAGCTCGCCGAGCAAGCCATACTGGACCGCCTCGCCGGCGCCGGCTTCGTGCAGTTCCGCATCGGCGCACCGGGCGAATCGCGCGACGCCAAGGGGCTGCGCCTCCACGCCCTGCGCGGCCGCGACACCAGCAAGCAATGGCAGGAATTTGTCGAGAGCGACATTCCCGCCCTCGAGAAGGCCGGCATCGAAATCATTCGCGACGCCGATTTCGGCGTCCGCATCGTCGAGCCCGAGGGGGAGATCGCGCTCGGCGTCTCGGATTCCGGCGAGGGCTGGTTCGACCTCGATGTCGGCGTCGAGATCGACGGCACGCGGCGGACGCTGCTGCCGATCCTCGCGAAGCTGATCGAGGCGGGTGGCATGGATGCCGCGCGCATCGTCGACGGCAAGCTCCATACCGTGCTCGACGATGGGCGCTCGCTCGCTTTGCCGGCCGATCGCATGGCCAAGCTGATGAGCGTGCTCGAAGGCATGTTGGCGGCCGGCCGCACCATCGACGACAAGCTCCGTGTGCCGCTCGAGGAGGCCGATGGTCTTCTCGACGTCGACGATCTCGTCGCACGGCGCGGCGACACGGCGCGCATCGACGACTATCTCGCGCATCTGCGCGAGGACGAGGCGCCGCTCGGCGAGCTCGCGGCGCCGCGCTCGTTCCGGGGCGAGCTGCGCCCCTACCAGCGTCAGGGCCTCGCGTGGTTGCAGAATCTGCGCGCCAACGGCCTCGCCGGCTATCTCGGCGACGATATGGGACTCGGCAAGACGGCGCAGACGATCGCTCATATCGCGCTCGAGCACGAGGAGGGGCGGCTGGTCGATCCCGCCCTCATCGTCGTCCCGACCAGCCTGGTGCCCAACTGGTCGACCGAGCTCGCCCGCTTCGCGCCGCATCTCAAATTCGTCATCATGCACGGGCTCGACCGCCACGAGCGCTGGGACGAGATCGCCGCGGCGCAGATCGTCATCACCACCTATGCCATTCTCGTGCGGGATGTCGACGCGATGAAGGCACGCCATTGGAGCCTCGTCGTGCTCGACGAGGCGCAGGCGATCAAGAACTCGGATTCGAAGGCGACGCGTGCCGCCTGCAGCCTCGAGGCGGATCAGCGGCTTTGCCTCTCCGGCACGCCGGTGGAGAACCATCTCGGCGAGCTGTGGTCGCAATTCGCCTTTCTCATGCCTGGCCTGCTCGGCGACCGCAAAACCTTCCAGAAGCGCTTCCGCACGCCGATCGAGAAGCGCGGCGACGGCGTCCGCGCGGCACAGTTCGCCCGCCGCATCCGCCCCTTCCTGCTGCGCCGCACCAAGGCCGACGTCGCCTCCGACCTGCCGCCCAAGACAGAGGTGGTGCGCCGCATCGATCTCGCCGACGCGCAGCGCGATCTCTACGAGGCGATCCGCCTCTCGGTGCATGAGCGGGTGCGCGAGGCGATCGCCGCCAGCGGCCTCGCCCGCAGCCACATCACCGTGCTCGATGCGCTGCTGAAGCTGCGTCAGGCCTGCTGCGATCCGCGCCTGGTCAAGCTCGACGCGGCGCGCGAGGTGAGCGAGAGCACCAAGCTCACCTCGCTTGTCGAGATGCTGAACGAGATGGTGCCGGAGGGGCGCCGCATCCTGGTCTTCTCGCAATTCACCTCGATGCTCGACCTCATCAAGCCCGAGCTCGATTCGGCGGCGATCCCCTATGTCGAGCTGACCGGCTCGACGGTCGACCGCGCAACGCCGGTGCAGCGCTTCCAGGACGGCGAGATCCCCGTCTTCCTCATCAGCCTCAAGGCCGGCGGGCGCGGCCTTAACCTCACCGCCGCCGACACGGTGATCCATTACGATCCGTGGTGGAATCCCGCCGCCGAGGCGCAGGCAACGGATCGCGCCCATCGCATCGGCCAGGACAAGCCGGTCTTCGTCTACAAGCTGATCGCGACAGGCACCGTCGAGGAGAAGATCCTCGAATTGCAGCGCCGCAAATCCGGCCTCGCCGATGCGGCGGTCAATGGCGGCACGCTGGCCGGCGCCCTCGTCGAGGACGACGTCAACTACCTCTTCGCGCGGGAAGAGCCGGTATAGCGCGTCTCACGGCGCGCCGCGCGCCAGCGCCTCTGCGCGCTCCGCGAGGCTGAGCCAGCGCTCCTCCGCCGCTTCCAGCGCGGCGATCACCTCGTGATG
>DATAQP010000564.1:0-5258 GCA_036264595.1 Allostellaceae bacterium | reverse complement strand
GCGGTCACCTTGCTCGCGATCGTCTTCGCGTTGCCGATCGCGTGGGCGGTGTCGCGTACCGACATGCCGGGCAAGGGGTTCGTCCGCGCCATGATCCTTGGCGCCTTCATCACGCCCTCCTATCTCGGGGCGATCGGCTGGATCCTGCTCGCCGGCCCGAACTCGGGATGGCTCAACCGCGTATGGATGGCGCTCAGCGGCGGCAGCAGCGGAGTTCTGAACATTTACAGCTTCGGCGGCCTCGTCTTCGTCACGGCGCTTTACGGCTTCCCTTACATCTTCGTCTTCGCCGCCGACGCGCTCGATCTGCTGTCCTCGGAGATGGAGGATGCCGCCAGCATCCTCGGCGCAAGCACGCTGCGCACCACCTTCAAGATCACCATGCCTCTGATCGTGCCGGCGATCCTCGGCGGCGCCATCATTACCTTCCTCGATACGCTGGCGCTGTTCGGCACCCCGGCGATTATCGCACTGCCCGCGCGGATCAACGTCATGACGCTGCAGCTCTGGCAGTATTTCGAGTTTCCCGTGCGGGCCGAGGCCGCCGCCGCCTATTCGATTCCCCTGATCGGCATCACCTGCCTCCTGTTCGGGCTGCAGCGCCTCATCATCGGCCGCAAGGGCTATGTCGCGCTGACCGGGAAGACCGCCGGCCGCCGCCTGATCCGCATGGGCCGCTTCCGCTGGGTGCTGCTCGCCTACGCCTTGCTCGTATGCGCGCTCGCGCTCTTTCTGCCCTTCGGAGCGCTGGGCCAGGCCGCTTTCAGCAAGGCCTGGGGCAGAGGGCTCTCCTGGGCCAACCTGACCCTCGACAATTTCCACTACCTGCTGTTCGAGCAGTACAATGCGCAGCAGACAATCATCCACAGCTTCACCTATTCGGCCATCGCCGCCTCTGGCGCGGTTGCCCTGGCGCTCGGCGTCGCCTACGTAGTCAGCCGCCGTCTCGTTCCCTTCGGCAATGCCCTGACGCTGCTCTGCACGGCGCCTTTCGTCATTCCCGGCATCGTACTGGCGATCGGCTTCTATGCGGCTTATGCGCCGCGGCCCTTCTCGCTTTACGGCACCGCCGCCATCCTCATTCTCGCCTTCATGACGCGCTTCCTGCCGATCGCCTATGTGAACTGCATGGCGGCGCTGCGCGCGATCAATCCCGAGATGGAGCAGGCGGTGCAGATCCTCGGCGGCAGCCGGCTCCACGCGATCCGGCGCGTCGTGGCGCCGCTCCTGAAGAAGAGCCTGATCGGCGCCTGGATTCTCGTCTTCATCCCGGCGACGCGCGAGCTCAGCACCGCAATCTTCCTGGTCGGCGCCGACACAAGGGTCATTGCCGTGATGCTGCTCGATTTGAGCGAGGATGGAAACTTCGAGACGCTGGCCGCGCTCGGAGTCTTTCTCCTCGCGGTGACGATCCTCGTCGTCCTGGCGGCTTACAAGCTGCTCGGTCGCGACGTGCTGCTGAGGAGAATGTGAGGCGCGATGTCTCGGAAGGAGTGGGTGACACGATGACGACGGCGACCGCACAACCGGACGAAAGCGGCGCGCCGCGCCCCGTGCTCGCGCTCGACGAGGTGAGCTGCGCGTTCGGCCCCGTGCTCGCGGCCGACCGCGTCAGCCTCGCGCTGGCGCCGGGGGAGTTCGTCTCCCTGCTCGGCCCGTCGGGCTGCGGCAAGACGACGACGCTGCGCATGATCGCCGGCTTCATCGCGCCGACCGCCGGCACCATCGAAATGGATGGCGCGGTGATCTCATCGCCCGGCGCGACGCTGCCGCCGGAACGGCGTCAGATGTCGATGATTTTTCAGAGCTATGCCATCTGGCCCAACATGACCGTCGCGCAGAACGTCGCTTTCGGGCTGCAGCTGCGCCGCTTCGACCGCGACACCATCCGCCGCAAGGTCGACGAGATCCTCAAGACCGTCCAGATGGCGGCGCTCGCCGAGCGGTACCCGAGCGAACTGTCCGGCGGGCAGCAGCAGAGGGTGGCGCTCGCCCGTGCCATCGTGGTGCAGCCGAGGATCCTGCTCCTCGACGAGCCGCTCTCCAATCTCGACGCCAATTTGCGCGAGGAGATGCGCTACGAGATCCGCCGCCTCCACGACGAGTTCAGGATCACCACGGTCTACGTCACGCACGACCAGTCCGAGGCAATGGTCACCTCCGACCGGATCGCGGTCATGAACCAGGGGCGGATCGAGCAGATCGATGCCCCGCACATGCTGTACACCAGGCCGCGCACGCGCTTCGTCGCGGGCTTCATCGGCCGCAGCAATTTCCTCGACGCGGTTTGCGAGGGCGAAGAGGTGCTGTTCGATCGGTTCGCCCTGCCGCGCGCCGCCTTCGAGGATGGCGGGCGGGGCTTCCGGCGCACCATGGTGTTTTCGCTGCGTCCGCAGAGCGTCGTACTCCATCGCTCGCAGCGTCCGCCGGCCGAAGGGCGCCAGCTCGTCGCCGGCCAGATCGTCGGACGCGCCTATCTTGGCGAATCCTGGGACTATCTCGTCAGCCCGCGCGAGAGCGCGCTGCGCATCAAGGTGGCGGCGCCGCCGCCTCAGATCTTCGAGATCGGCGAGAGCGTTTGGATCGAGCTCGATCCAAAGCAGATGGTGGCCATCGATTGAACCGCCGTCGCCACTGAGATTCTTCCGATGAGATTTTTTCCGATGAGAGGTTCGCCATGAACGACGTCGTTCGCACGCTCCCGCTCGATGGGATCAAGGTGCTCGATTTGACCCGCGTGCGGGCCGGCCCCACGTGCGTGCGCCAGCTTGCCGATTGGGGCGCCGACGTGCTGATGGTCGAGCTGCCGCAAGAGCTCCAGAAGGGCGAAGGCATGGGCGGTCCGCGCCATGGGCCGGACTTTCAGAACCTGCACCGCAACAAGCGGAGCATGACGCTGAACCTCAAGCATCCCGAGGGCATCGCGATCCTGCGCCGGCTGGTCGAGGATGCCGACGTCGTCGTCGAGAACTATCGGCCCGATGTCAAATTCCGCCTCGGCATCGACTACGAGACGCTCGCCAAAATCAATCCGCGCCTCATCTACGCCAGCATCTCGGGGTTCGGGCAATCCGGCCCCTATCGCGATCGCCCCGGCTTCGATCAGATCGCCCAGGGAATGGGCGGGCTCATGTCGATCACCGGCCTGCCCGGACAGGGACCGGTACGCGTCGGCATCGCCATCGCCGACTCTTCGGCCGGCATCTTCGCCTCGATGGGCGTGCTGCTCGCCATCATCGAGCGCCAGCGCTCGGGCCGCGGCCAGTGGGTGCATTCCTCGCTGCTACAGGCGCAGATCGCCATGCTCGATTTCCAAGCGGCCCGCTGGCTGGTCGCCGGCGAGGTGCCGGGCCAAGCCGGCAACGATCATCCGACGGGCATCCCGACCGGCCTCTTCCCGACCGCGGACGAGCCCATCAACCTCGCAGCCGACACACAGGATATCTGGGAGCGCTTCTGCCGCGCCGCCGATGCCGAGGATTTACTGCGCGACCCGCGCTTTGCCGACGAGAGCCTGCGCTCAAAGAATCGCGTGCCGATAAACGCGGCGATCGCCGAGACGCTGCGGCGTCGCGGCAGCAGGGAATGGGTCGAGCTGCTCAACAAGGCCGGCGTGCCGTGCGGCCCGGTCTATCGCATCGACGAGACCTTCGCCGACGAACAGGTGCGGCATCTCGGGATGGCCCGCCCGGTTCGCCACCCCACGCTCGGCGAAATCGCGCTCGTCGCGCAGCCGATCACGCTGGAGCGCACGCCGAGCCGCATGGTGACGGCGGCGCCCGAGCGCGGCGAGCACACCGCGCCCGTTCTGCAGGGGCTCGGCTACGGCGACGAAGAGATCGCCAAGCTGCGTCGCGACGGCGCTATCTGAACAAGGCATCTCGCAAATTCACCAACGAGGAGATCGTCATGGATACCGGAACGGAGCGTTTGATCGCCAAGGTCGAGGGCGGCATCGGTTGGATCATCTTCAACAACCCGGCGCGTCACAATGCCATCTCGCTGGCGATGGCGGAGGCGCTCGGGCGGGTCGTCGACGCCTTCGCCGCCGATCCCGCGGTGCGCGTCGTCATCGTGACGGGCGCCGGCGAGCGCGCCTTCGTTTCCGGTGCCGACATTTCCGAGTTCGCGGAGAAGCGCGCCACCGCCGCGGCGATCGCGCATTACGACGGCACCGCGGAGGAGACCAGCCACCGTCTCGAGGTCCTCGGCAAGCCGACGATCGCGATGATTCGCGGCTATTGCATCGGCGGCGGGCTCGATCTCGCGCTGCGCTGCGATCTGCGCATCGCCGCCGAGGATGCGCGCTTCGGGGTGCCCGCCGCGAAACTCGGTCTCGGCTATTCCTTCACCGAGGTGAGGCGCCTCGCCGCCCTCGTCGGGCCCTCCTTCGCCAAGGAAATCTTCTTCACCGGCCGCCAGTTCGACGCGGCCGAGGCGCTGCAGATGGGGCTCGTCAACCGCGTCGTGGCGGTGGCCGCGCTGGATCGCACGGTGCGCGACTACGCCGAGACGATCATCGGCAATGCCCCGCTCACCATCGCGGCGACGAAGCGCTGCGTTGCCGAGGTGCTGAACGATCCTGAAGACCGCGACCTCGCCGGCTGCCAGGCGATGGTCGACGCGTGCTTCGCCAGTGCCGACTATGTCGAAGGCCGCACGGCCTTCATGCAAAAGCGCCGGCCCGTTTTCCAAGGGCGTTGAAGAGCCGAGGCGAGCGAGCCGAGCGGGCCGCCGCTAGGCACGCACGAATCGCCTCTGATCTGCTATCACCGAATTTGCGAGCGTGATCGTTCCGCCTGAGCCATCGACGCCCTTGATGCAGGCATGCTCGAATCCGCCGTGCCAAGGCGTGTACACCCGCGTCACTTCCCAAAGGGTCGAAGGCACGCCGTCGGCCCTGGCGATGCGATAGCGCTGCCCAACCGCGACCTGTCGGCTCGTGTTCACGAACGGCTCCCGCCTGGCCCAAGGGGTAACGAGGCGCTCCGATACGGGCTGGAATCCCAACAAACGCGTTGGAATCCCACGTAATCCGCTACCAACAACATAGACGCAATTGCCGAGTTCATGAAGGACCTAAGGTACTAGAAAACAAGAGGAAATCTTGGCTGGGGCGGGAGGGATCGAACCTCCGAATGGCGGAATCAAAATCCGCTGCCTTACCGCTTGGCTACGCCCCAATCCGTCGGAAGGAAAATCCTGAAAAGCTAAGTGCTTTTAGGCTGTTACGCCGTATAGTCGCAGCGGACGGTTTT
>DATAQP010000524.1:0-10297 GCA_036264595.1 Allostellaceae bacterium | reverse complement strand
CCTGCCCCGCGGTCATGCCCGTCCCGTCATGCCCGGGCCTTGACATCGTCCTCGCGGGGCGGTCGGCTGACCACCACGTCGTCGATCAGGCCGAATGCCTTGGCCTCGAGCGGCGAGAGGAACTTGTCGCGCTCGACCGCGTTGGAGATGACCTCGAGCGGCTGGCCGGTATGCTTGACATAGATCTCGTTGAGCCGTGCACGCGTCGATAGAATTTCGCGCGCCTGGATCTCGATATCCGTCGCCTGGCCCTGGGCGCCGCCCGAGGGCTGATGGATCATGATGCGCGCATTGGGCAGGCAGAAGCGCTTTCCCTGGGCGCCGGCGCAGAGCAGCAGCGAGCCCATCGACATCGCCATGCCCATGCACACGGTCGAGACCGGCGAGCGGATATATTGCATCGTATCGTAGATCGCCATTCCCGACGTCACGACGCCGCCCGGCGAGTTGATGTAGAAGGAGATATCCTTGTTCGGATTCTCCGATTCGAGGAACAGAAGCTGGGCGCAGATCAGGCTGGCGACCGCGTCGTTGACCGGCCCGACCAGGAAGATGATGCGCTCCTTGAGAAGCCTGGAATAGATATCGTAGGCGCGCTCGCCGCGATTGGTCTGCTCGACCACCATCGGCACAAGCGTGTTCATCTGGATCTCGAATGCCTCACTCATGCCTGCTGGCTCCCAACGCAGATAACACCCACCAATAACACCCACCAAACCATTTACGTTCCTCGCCTCGCTCGTTTGCGCGGCGTCCGTCAGCTCGCCGGCGCCGCGTCATCGGGCTCCGGCTTCAGGAGGTCCTCGATCGGCACGGTCTTGTCGTTGACGGTGGCCATCTCGGTGATGAAATCGACAACCTTGTCCTCGAAGATCGGCGCCCGCAGATTGGCGAGCGCCTCGGGGTTGCTGCGGTAGAACTCGACGACCTGCTTCTCGTAGCCGCGATGGCGGCGTGCCTCTTCGCTCAGCGCGCGATTGACCTCGTCCTGGTTGACGGTGATGGCGTTGACGCGGCCGACCTCGGAAAGCAACAAGCCGAGTCGCACGCGCCGCTCGGCAATCGCGCGGTACTCGCCCTTGAGCTCGTCGTCGCTCTTGTCGGCCTCCTCCTTCACCTCGTCCTTGTTCTGCTCGCGTGCCTCCTGGAATTGCTTCCAGATGGTCTCGAATTCAAGGTCCACCATACCGGGCGGCACGGGAAAATCGTGCTTTGCCGCGAGTTGGTCGAGGAGCGACCGCTTCAGGCGCTGGCGGGCGAGGCCGCCGTATTCGCGCTCTAGTTGCTCACGCACCGCCTTGCGCAACCCGTCGAGCGCGTCGAAGCCGAGCTCCTTCGCCATGTCGTCATCGACGACAAGGGGCTGTTTCTCGCGTACTTCCTTGATGTCGACGGCGAACTCAGCGGCCTTGCCGGCGAGCTCCTCGCTGCCGTATTCCGCCGGGAACGTCACCTTGACGTCGCGATGCTCGCCCGCCTTGGCGCCGATCAGCTGGTCCTCGAAGCCCGGAATGAAGCGGCCGGAGCCGAGCTCGAGCGAATGGCCCTGGGCGCTGCCGCCAGGAAATTCCTTGCCGTCGACCTTGCCGACGAAGTCGATGACGGCGATATCACCGCTCGCCGCCGGCCGGTCGACCGTCTCGGTCTTGCGATTCGGCTCAGCGATGCGCTGGATCGCCTTGTCGATCTCGGCCTCCGGGATCTCAGGGCGTAGGCGCTCGAGCTGCAATTGGCTGAAATCGACCGGCTTGATCTCGGGCAGCAGCTCGACCGCCATCTTGTATTCGAGGTCGGTCCCCTCCTTGAAGGAGACGATCTCGATCTTGGGCTGCAGCGCCGGGCGCAGATTGTGCTCGCGCATCGCCTGGGCCGAGCTGTCGCTCACCGCCTTTTCGAGCACCTCGCCCATCACCGAGGCGCCGTAGCGCTTGCGCAGTACCGGCATCGGCACCTTGCCGGGCCGGAAGCCGGGCAGCCGAATCGTGCGGCCGATCTCGCTCAATCGGTCCTGCATCTTCTGCTCGATATCGTTCGACGCGACGGTGACCGTGAACTCGCGTTTCAGGCCTTCTGCGTTGGTCTCGGTGATCTGCATCTTACTCGGCTGTCCGTTGAAGGGGCTGCGACGTCGGGCAGCCCGCGCTGTTGATCTCTGTTGCGGGCGTGGTGCGGGCGGGGGGATTTGAACCCCCACGACCGAGGTCGCTGGAACCTAAATCCAGTGCGTCTGCCAATTCCGCCACGCCCGCCCGGCGCTTGGACCCGGCTTGCGCCGAACCGCGCGGCCCCGCCTTGCCCGGCGAGCCGCGCTTCATAGCACAGAGGTTGGGGAGAGTGAAACTATCCTAACGTCGCGCGAATCGCCATGGCGACGCGACGATGCCGACGGCTATTTTGCCGGGCTAGACCAGCCGCTCGCGATAGACGCTGCGGAAGGCTCCGAGGGCGAGCATGCGGAAGGTGGTCTCGATATGCTCCGAGGCCTGGCGCTCGAACCGCACGCAAAACCGCACATGGGGGATGCCGAGAGGATCGTTGCGCAGATCAAGAACGGTGGCAGTCTCTTTCAGCCCGAGCCCGTGGTCGCGGCTGTAGCAATCCCCCGGCTTGATCTCCGGCGTCTTGGCCTGCCGGTGGAAGGCGTCCATGAGAGACATTTGATTATGCCCGTTGGCGTTGTGACCGACGCTAAGGATAATCGTTAAGATATGAAAGAAAGGTTAACACATAATCTTCATGTAAGTAATTTTTTCTGCCGGAATAGGGTTTTAGCGGCGAATTAGCGCTAAAAGCGGTTAGGAGCTCTACCTGAGCAACGCGCGCAGCTGCGACGAGGCGGCGATTCGCCCGTCATCGGTGTATGTCTCGTGATTGTCCTCAATCTCGGAGAGCCGGTAGAGGTAGTTGATCATGATGCCGGCCGATTGTTGCAGCCCCTTGGGCGAAAGATCGGCGGCCCAATTCAGGCGTTCCAGCCGGGCGCCATTGCTGAGATGGAAATGCGCGACGGGATCGCGGGCGCGGCCGGTCGCAGTCTTTTCGAGCATGAGGAAGCGGGCGCATAGCCGCAGCAATGGCTCGCGCAGTACTCGCATCGCCGCCTCGCCGTCCTGCCAGCCGGGTGTGGCAAACAAGGTGTGCAGCCCCCCCTCGCCTGCAGCACCGGGCAAGGCGCGTATCACCCGCTGCTCCGCCGCCGTCAGCACGGCATCCCCATCGGTGGCGAGCTGGTCGTCGAGCCACGGGCGGAAGCCCGGACTCGGCGACAGCGTAGCGAAGGTCTTAAGCCGCGGCAGCTCGGTCGCGAGGCTGTCGACGACTCGCTTGATGAGGAAATTGCCGAAGCTGATGCCGGCCAGCCCCTTCTGACAGTTCGAGATCGAATAGAAGATCGCGGTGTCGGCGCTCGCCGGGTCACCGAGCGGCGCGCTCTCGTCGAGCAGCGGATGGATGCTGTCGGCGATGCCGCGGGTCAGCGCGACCTCGACGAAGATCAGCGGCTCGTCCGGCATGCGCGGGTGGAAGAAGGCGAAGCAGCGGCGATCCGCCTCGAGTCGGTTCTTGAGATCGGTCCAGCCGCGGATCTCGTGCACCGCCTCGTAGACGATGAGCTTTTCGAGCAGCGCCGCCGGTGCCTCCCAGGTGATCCGCCGCAGCTCGAGAAAGCCGATATCGAACCAGCTCGCGAGCAACGCTTTGAGATCCTGCTCAAGCGCGGCGAGCAGCGCATCGTCGCGCGCCAGCGCCAGCAGCTCGGAGCGCATGTCGACGAGGAACTTGACCCCTTCGGGCAGCGCGTTGAATTGCGTCAGCAGCCTGACGCGCGGTGCCTCGAGCGCCTGGCGGAGCGCCCGCTCGGCACGTCGCCGGGCGGCGCCGCTGGTGCCGGCGAGCTCGGCGCAGCAGGCATCGACGGCTTCCTGATCGATATCGAAGCTCTCGGCAAGGACGCGCAAGAAGCGCGCTCGGCCCGTGGCATTGAGCGCGAGATAGGTGCGTCCGAGATCGGCGGCGCGGGCGCGTGCCGAGACCTCGCCGCCCCGTCCTTCGAGGCAATTGCGCATCTGCGCGCGCAGCCGCTCGCTGTCCTCGCCGGAGAGCTCCGGGCGGAGCGGCGCGCCGATGACGCTGCGCGCCGATTCGGCGATATCGCGCCATGCCGTGCGCAGGTTGCTCAGCGTTCTGTCGAGGACGGTGTCGAGGAAGCCGGTGCGCTCGGTCATAGCGAAGATCTCTCCGCGGAAGCGCTCAGTGCCTTGAGGTGTCGCAGCACCCGTGGCAGCTCATCGATGATGTCTTCGGCAATAAGGCCGGGGCCGAAACCGGAAGCTGCTGCGCCATGGAGCCAGCAGGAGGCGGCGCCGGCTTGCGGCGGCGTCATGCCTTGGGCAAGCAGGCCAAGGGCGATGCCGGCGAGGACGTCGCCGCTGCCAGCCGTCGCCAGCTCGGCTGGCGCGTTGGCATTGATCACCGCCCAGCCATCGGCGGCGGCGACCACCGTATCGGCGCCCTTGAGCAGCACCGTCGCCGCGCTTGCGCGCGCGGCAAGCCGGGCGCTCGCCAGCTTGTCGTCGGCATCGGTGAAAAGACGCGCGAACTCGCCTTCGTGGGGCGTCAGCAGGGTCGGCCCCGCGATCGAAGCGGCGAGTTCGCCGGCGCGCCCGGCGAAGGCGGCGAAGACGTCGGCATCGAGAACGACGGCGCGACCGGTGGCGAGGGCGGCATGAACCAGCTCCGCGGTCGGCCTGCCGGTGCCGAGCCCCGGGCCGAGAAGAATGGCATTGCGCCGCTTGTCGGCGAGCAAGGTGGCGAAATCCTCGGTGCCGCCGATCGGCTGCACGATGATGCCGGCGAGCGATGCGGCATAGATCGGGAAGACCGCTTGCGGGGCGGCGACGGTCACCAGCCCAGCGCCGGCACGAGCGGCGGCGCGGGCGGCAAGCCGCGCCGCGCCGGTCATCACCGCGCCGCCGGCGACGAGGGCATGGCCGCGGCTGTATTTGTGGCCTTCGGCGCGGGGCCAGGGAAAGGCATCGAGCCACAAGGCGGGCGCGTTCTCGAAGCTGCGCGGTTTGATTGTGTCGAGCACACTGGCCGGGATGCCGATATCGGCGACGAGGGTCTCGCCGCATAGCCCACGAGCCGGGAACAGCAAATGTCCCGACTTCTTGCGGAAGAAGGTGACGGTGAGCACGCAGCTTGGCGCGATGCCGCGCACCTTGCCGCTCGCTCCATCAACGCCGCTCGGCACGTCGACGGCGATCACGGGGATCCGGCGCGCCGCGAGCTGCGCGATGGCGTCGTAGGCCAACCCATCGATCGGCCGGGCGAGACCGGCGCCGAACAGCGCATCGACGACGAGCGCCGTCTCGCCCGGAAGGTCCGGCGTCAAATTCTCCACCGCGCCACTCCAGCGCGCGGCATGGCGTGCGGCGTCGCCCTTGAGCGCCGGGCGCGTGCCGAGCAGGAAGAGACGAACAGGCCAGCCCGAATTCGCCAGATGGCGTGCCGCGACGAAGCCGTCGCCTCCGTTATTGCCGGGGCCGCAGAGAACGGCGATCGGCCGCGGCGACCAGCGCGTAATGATTGCCGCGGCGACGGCCGCGCCGGCGTTCTCCATGAGCGTCTCGCTGGCAACGCCGCCGGCGATCGCCAGGCGATCGGCCTCACCCATCTCTTGCGGGGTCAGCAAGGCGAGGTCGTCAGTGGAAGCGGTCACGGTCGGCCCTGGCCAGTGGTGGGGACCGGAAGCTTAGCGTGCCGGGCGGAATGGGGCGACCGCGTTCGTTGGCACGCAGCGTGACAAATTCGCCGCAACACTCGCTGCGGCACCGAGGTAAGCTTGACGACCCACCGGCGACGCGCTACCACCACGCCTACTGGTGGCGGGTGTAGCTCAGTTGGTTAGAGCGCCAGATTGTGATTCTGGATGTCGCCGGTTCGAGCCCGGTCACTCGCCCCAGTCTTCTGCGAAGCAATCGATTGTCGCCGCGATGTCGGTTATGCGCGGACCAATCGCTGGACGATGGCCGCGGTCAAAATTCCGCGGCCAGCCTGCGCTTCAGTAGGATTTGTCGTCCGAAAAGGCCTTGTAGGCGATGACCGTAAAGGTGTCCTTGACACCCGGCAGGATCTGCAGCTTCTCGGTGACGAAGCGGCCGATATCGGCGCCTTCCGCGAGGTAGCATTTCATCAGGAGATCGTACTGGCCCGAGGTCGAGTAGACCTCGGACACCTGCTCGACGTTCTGCACCGCTTCGTCGGCGACGACATACGCTTTTCCGAGCTCGCATTTGACCATGACGAAGATCGTCTTCATGGGCGCCTCGTCGACATGACCGGGCCTCCTCGCTCGTCGCGGGTTTCGTTAGCCCCCGGCCAATCTTACCGGACGCGCGAGGAAGGCGGGAAGATGGTCGCCGAAGCCGACGACGCGGCGATCCTCTTGATCCTCGCGCTGGTGATGGTCGGAGCGGCCGCGGTCGTCACGCCGACCAGCCGCGTCGGCAAGCATGGTGACGTTGCTGGCGTGCTCCATGCCTTCCGGCGACATGCGGATGGGTTGCGCGGCGGAGCCCGCCGGCGGGCGGCGGGGCTGCTGTTGACGCCGGGCGTCCGACCGGCGCGGTTCAGAGCGGATGGGCTCGGCCCGGCTCGGTGCGGCGAGAACAGGATCGGGACGCAGAGCCTCGGCGGCGATCGGCTCGAGGCGCGGCTCTTCCTGCCGTTTCGCCTCTGCACGCTTCGCCTCGGCGCGGCGCGGCGCCGGTCGCTTGGCGGCGGCGCGGGCAGGCGCCGGACGGCCGCGACCGCGGCCGCGCCTGATATCGTCATAGACCAGCGCCTGGGTCGCGATACCCTCGACCTCGACCATCGGAATATCCTTGCCGATCAGCGCGACGATGGCGGCGACGAAGCGGCCATCCTCCGGCGCGGCGAGAGTAAAGGCGCGGCCTTTCATGCCGGCGCGGCCGGTGCGGCCGATGCGATGGACGTAGTCCTCCGCATGAATCGGGACGTCGAAATTGAAGACGTGTGAGAGACCCTGAATATCGAGGCCGCGGGCAGCCACGTCGCTGGCGACCAGCAGGCGGATCTCATCGTTCTTGAAGCGCTCGAGCGTCTCGGTGCGCTTCGCCTGCGGCAGATCGCCGTGCAGCGCGGCAACATCGAAGCCGTGCTGCGCCAGCGATTTCTGCAGGATGTCGACATCCTTCTTGCGGTTGCAGAAGATGATGGCGTTGCGCACTTCCTCGCTGCGGATGAGCCGGCGCAGCGCCTCGCGCTTCTCTGCCGCGTCTATGACGACGAGAGCCTGCTCGACGAGCAGGGCCGGCGACGCCGGCGGGGCAACCGAGATTTCCTTTGGGTTGGACAGAAAGGCATCGGCGAGGCGACGGATTTCCGGCGGCATGGTCGCCGAGAAGAACAGCGTCTGGCGCAGTTTCGGCAAGAAACCGACGATGCGTTCGACATCGGGGATGAAGCCCATGTCGAGCATGCGATCGGCCTCGTCGATGACGAGGATCTTGCAATCGGAGAGCAGGATCTTGCCGCGCTCGATGAGGTCGAGCAGGCGGCCAGGGGTGGCGATCAGCACGTCGACGCCGCGCTCGAGCTTGCGCACCTGGTCGGTAAAGCCCTCGCCGCCGACGAGCAGCGCCATGTTGAGCTTGTGGTGCTTGCCGTAGGTCTCGAACGCGACGGAGACCTGCGCGGCGAGCTCGCGCGTCGGCTCCAGGATGAGCGAGCGCGGCATGCGCGCCTTGGCGCGGCCGGCGGCGAGAATGTCGATCATCGGCAGGGTGAAGCCGGCAGTCTTGCCGGTTCCGGTCTGCGCGCAGCCGAGCACGTCGCGACCGGTCAGGACGACGGGAATGGCTTGCTGCTGGATCGGTGTGGGGTTGGTATAGCCGGCGTCGGATACGGCCAGCAAAACTTCGGGCGAAAGCCCAAGATCGGTAAAATTCATCAAGTGGTAACAGTTTCCGTAGGGGAACCGCGGGACTTCACGGTACCTTCTAATTGGGTTTCCCAAGTCAAAAGTCAATTCCTTTCCGCGAATTCGGTCCTTCTTTCCCGCATGGCGGAGCAGCGCGAAGACACCGTGGCGCTGACGCGGCGGCGGTGTTCGGCTAGGATCGCCGGCATGCCGACTCCCCGCATTCCCCTCCTCCTGCTCCCCGGGTTGCTCTGCGATGCGGCGCTCTACCAGCCGCAGATCGCCGCTCTCGCCGACATCGCCTCACCGATCGTCGGCGACCTGACGCGCCACGATTCGATCGCCGCCATGGCCGCCGCGATGCTGGGCGAGATGCCGGAGTATTTCTCGCTCGTCGGCCTCTCGATGGGCGGCTATGTCGCCCAGGAGATCATGCGCCAGGCGCCGCACCGGGTCAGCCGCCTCGCCCTGCTGGACACCTCCGCGCTGCCCGATACCGACGAGCAGCGGGCGCGCCGCCGCGGCCTCATCGAGCTCGTCGGCAAGGGGCATTTCAAGGGGGTGACGCCGCAGCTCCTGCCGCAGCTCATCAGCCCAGACCGGCTGACCGACCAGCCGCTCGTCTACGCCGTCATCGACATGGCCGAGCGCATCGGCCGCGACGCCTTCCTGCGCCAGCAGAAAGCTGCCATGGGGCGGCCCGACGGGCGTGCCGACCTTAAGCGCATCGCCTGCCCCACTCTTGTCCTGTGCGGCCGCGACGACGCCGTGACGCCGGTCGCGCTCCACGAGGAGATGGCGGCTGCGATCCCCGGCGCCGAGCTCGTCGTCATCGAGGATTGTGGACACCTCTCGACGCTCGAGCGGCCGGAAGCGGTCAATTCGGCGCTGCGAAGCTGGCTCGGACGCTAGGTGGATTCGCTGCCGCCAACCCGCCGGCACCTGTAAAGAACAGCAAAAATACAGGCGAGCGAGTTTGCCCGATGAAGCGAGAATCTGCTGAGAGAGAGTTCTGACCATCGATTCCCGGGGCCGACATCCCTCATCGTGTCGGACCGCTCGCCGCTGCAATAACTCGTCATTTTATCGCCATCATGGGAAAATCCATTAAGGACTACACATATCCTATTTGGACCTTTTCTGTCAAGCGTTTTCTGGAAAAAAATTTCTCTTGAGTCCATTCTGCTAGCGACGCTGAGCGATCCGGTGACGCGGCCGCGGTTGCTCGCCGCGGCCGCGGGGCCGACATTAGCCGCGTCGGGCGACGTAGCCGTAGGCGGCGTTGCTGCGTTCCGCCCCCTCGTCGAGATAGGCAGCCTTCATCCGCGCGAGTCCGTCGGTCTCCATCGGCGCGAGCGCGGTCCGCAGGTCCAGCTTGTAGAACCGGGCCGCGTTGAAGCCGAAGATCGCGCTCTTGACCATGCCGTCGGCGGGGCCAAGCGGCGCGAAGCCATGCTTCGTCTGCATGTCCTCGGGAATCTCGAGCCGGCGGAACGCCTCGATCTGCCATTGCGGCGAGCCGTACCACACCGAATCGGTGCCCCAGAAGATATGGTCGTAGCCGAGCCCCTTGATCAGCGTCCCCATCATCGCGGCGCAGAAGCGCGGGCTCGACACCGCCGAGATCGCGAAGGACGTGCCGATATCGGCATAGACATTGCGGACGCCATGCTTCTCGGGGATCGCGGCGAGATCGGACAGCCAGCGGATGTAGCCGGTCTTCTCGAACTCGGCGAGTTCGGCATCCGGCGGTTCGAGAAAGGCGCGCAGCGCGGAGTGATAGATGACGAAATTCATCTGCGGCCAATCCTTCGCCGCCTTCGACAGATCGTCGACATTGGCGTATTTCCAGGCGCCGCCCGGAATCGCCGTCTCGTAATCCCTAGGCAGCAGGCCCTTGTGGATGCAGAGCGTGGTGATGCCCGCTTTCACCGCCTTTTCGTAGAACGGGTACATCAGCTGCTCATCGTCGAGCCGCCAGGGATACTTGGTGGTCTGCGGCTGCAGCGGGTCGCCGATGGTGTAGCCCTTCCAGCTGTTCGGCTTGACCTCGGCGATGCAGCGGTCGACCTCGTCCATCCAGCCGGGCTGCTTCGGCGTGACCAGCGAGTGGAAGAGCAGGCGATTGGCCCCGGCGATGCTGCTGACGGTCTGGTGCGCCGCCTTGATCTGATCGTTCGAAAGGAACCAGGCCGCCTGGTTGTCGAAGGGCGCGCCGCTGAGCAGGCCGACCTTGGTGTCGCTGTCGAGATAGACCTCCTTGAGGAAGTTGGCGAATTTATAGCGGTTGACGGTCATCCCGGCACCGTCCTTGGCCATCGCCGGATTCCAGTTCTGCGCCGCGTACCGGGCGAG
>DATAQP010000489.1:0-4269 GCA_036264595.1 Allostellaceae bacterium | reverse complement strand
GTGGTCTCTGCGATCATGGCGCGGATATCGTCGTCGGCGACGCCGAAATCGCGGCCGATCTTGATGTGGTGCGAGTACTCGTAGGGCGAGCGCGCGAGATAGCCGACCTGGAGGATGGCCGGCTCGCGCAGCCGCGGATCGAGCCGACTCTGGTGGCGGATGAATTTGCCCAGCGTCGAGAAGCTGCGCAGCCCGTTCGGGCTATGCGCGAGGGCGCGATAGAGGTTGATGTTGCGGGATAAGAGATCGTGGTTCTCGGGGGCGAGATCCGCCTTGTCGAGATAAGCTATGCGCGCCATGCCAAGCTCCTCCGCATCTGTTTGCCGTCATGGCCGGGCTACACGACGCCCTTTGCCCTGAGCGTCGCGATCGCCTCTTCCGTCAGCCCGGCCTCGCGCAGCACCTCGTCCGTATCGGCGCCGAGCGGCGGCGCCGGGCGGCGGACGCGGCAGGGATTGTCCGAGAACCTGAGCGGAAAGCCAAGCATCCGCACTGCGCCGTGGTCGGGATGATCGACGGTGATAGCCATCTCCTGGTCTTGCACCTGCGGATCGGAGAACACCTCCGCGAGATCCATGACAAGGCCGCAAGGCACGCCCGCGGCGTTCAGCACTTCGATCCAATGCGCGCTGGTGTTGCGCTTGAGCCGCGCCTCGATCTCGGCGTTGATGGCGGCGCGGTGCTGCACGCGAAGTGCGTTGGTGCGGAAATCGGGATGGTCGCGCAGCTCCGTGGCGCCGATCGCCTCGATCAGCTTGGCATAGACCATCTCGGTGCTCGGCGCGATCGCCACCTCGCCGTCGCTGGTTCGGAAGAGACCATAGGGGGCGACGATGCCGTGATCGTTGCCGGTGCGCTGCGGCACCTTCCCGCTGGCGAAATAATTGGCGGCGAGAAAGCTGTGAAAGCTGATGAGGCCGTTGGTCAGGCTGGCGCTCACCGTGTCGCCGCCGCCGGTCCGCCCGCGCCCGACCAGCGCCGCGCAGATGCCGAGCGCACCGTAGAGCCCGGCGATGAGGTCGCTGATCGGCGGGCCGGCGCGCACCGGCTCGTCGCCCGGCGTGCCGGTGAGGCTCATGAAGCCGCTCATCGCCTGGGCGATGAAGTCGAAGGCCGGGCGGTCGCGATAGGGACCGCTGGTGCCGAAACCGGTGATGTTGCAGTAGACGAGGTCGGGCTTGAGCGCCTTCAGCCGTTCCGCGCCGAACCCCATCTTGTCGAGGATGCCGGGCCGGTAGTTCTCGACCAGCACGTCGCTCTGCGTGATCAGCCGGGCCAGCACCTCGCGCCCCTCTTCCGAGCGCAAATCGAGCACGATCGACCGCTTGTTGCGGTTATAGGCGGCGAAGTACCAGCTCAGCCCGTCGCGTATGGCGCCTTGATGGCGCACCGGGTCGCCCTCGCCGGGGGTCTCGACCTTGATGACATCGGCGCCCATATCGGCGAGCAGCATCGAGCAGAACGGGCCGGAGAGGATGCGGGTGAGGTCGAGAACGCGAATTCCGGTCAGGGCCAAGATCGTCTCCTGGGATGATCATGAATGCGGCTGGTCGCCGGCGCGCGGCGGCAGGAAGGCGAGGCGAAAACTGATCAGCAGGCCGGCTACGACGAGGGCGGCGCCGAGCGCGACGACGCCGTGCCAGCCATGGCGCGCCCAGGCCAGCCCGCCGATCGAGCCGGCGACGCTCGAGCCGAGATAGACGGTGAAGAGATAGAGCGAGGCGGCCTGGGCTTTCGCGCCTTGCGCGCGCCGGCTGACCCACGAGCTGGCGATGGCGTGGCAGCCGAAGAAGCCGAAGGTCATCACCGAGAAGCCGAGCAGGATCACCGCGAGATGGCGATCGAGGGTGAGCAGCGTGCCGGCGAGCATCAGCGTCACCGCCGCGACGAGGATGCGCTGGCGCCCGAGCCGGTCGGCGAGCTGTCCCGCCAGGGTCGAGCCGACCATGCCGACGAGATAGACGACGAAGATCGCCCCGACGGTGCTCTGGCTGAGGGCGTAGGGCGGCGCCAGCAGCAGGAAGGCGATGTAGTTGTAGAGCGTGACGAAGCCGCCCATCAGCAGGAAGCCGGCGGCGAAGAGCCAGCGCAGCCCGGCATCGCCGAGATGGCCGAGCAGCGGAAGCGCGAGATCGGCGAGCGCCAGCGGCCGCGGCCGGAAATGCCGCGACGGCGGCAGATAGCGCCAGACGATGACCGCGCTGGCGAGGCCGAGGAGCCCGATCGTCGCCAGGGCGACGCGCCAGGAGAAGTGGTCGGTGATGACGCCTGATGCGAAGCGTCCGGCCATGCCGCCGAAGCCGTTGCCGGCGACGAGCAGCCCGACCGCCAGACCGACCGCGCGCGGATCGGTCTCCTCGCCGAGATAGGCCATGGCGACGGCCGGCAACCCGCTCAGCGCGACGCCCTCCAGCGCACGGGCGAGCAGCAGCCAGGAGAAATCAGGTGCCAGCGCGGCGACGATCGAGAGCGCGGCCGAGGCGGTCAGCGACAGTGCCATGACGGCCTTGCGGCTGCCCGCCTCGGAGAGCGAGCCGGCGACGATCAGCATCGGCGCCAGCACGCCCGTGGTGAGCGACAGCGACAGGCTGCTCGCCGCCGCCGAGACGCCGAACTCGGCGGCGAAGACCGGCATCAGCGGCTGCACGCAATAGAGCAGCACGAAGGTGGCGAAGCCGGCGGCGAAGAGGGCGAGATTGGCCTGGCGGAAGCGCGCGGTGCCGCGCTGCAGGTAGTCGCCAGCCGAGTCCTCGCCATCGGACCCGCTTTTGGTGTGACCGATGCCGGTTGTACGGATAACCGTCAATATTCCTCCCGCCGCGCGCTGTCGGCGCCCGAGCCAGGACCACAGCCAGGAGCACAGATACCATTGATCCGCCGGCGGCGCATCGCTGCGTCGCGCGCGTGGGGGGTTGCCGGTGCGGGAGCGCAACCGGCAGAGTGCGGTGATGATGGACGCCCGCCGCTACGCCCCCGCCACCGAACGCAACCGCGACGCCATTCTCGCCGTGCTGGCGAGCCATCTGCCGGCACGCGGCCTCGTCCTCGAGCTCGCCAGCGGCTCCGGCGAGCACGCCGCGCATTTCGCCGCCGCGCTGCCCGGTCTCGTCTTCCAGCCGAGCGATCCCGATGCGGCATCGCGCGCCAGCATCGATGCCTGGGCCGCCCTTGCCGGGCAGGGCAATCTGCGCCCCGCCATCGCGCTCGACGCCGCCGCTCCGCGCTGGCCGATCGAAGCGGCCGACGCGGTACTCTGCATCAACATGATCCATATCGCGCCCTCGGCGGCGGCCTGCGGGTTGGTGCGCGGGGCGGCGCGAATCCTCGCCCCCGGCGGCATCCTCTACCTCTACGGTCCCTACAAGCGCGGGGGCCGCCACACGGCGCCGAGCAACGATGCATTCGATCGCAGCCTGCGCGCCCGCAATGCGGAATGGGGGGTCCGCGACATCGAGGCGGTCGCCGCCCTCGCCGAAGCTGCCGGCTTCGCCGCGCCGCTCATCGAACCCATGCCGTCCAATAATCTGTCACTGATCTTCCGCCGCCTTTCTTCGGAGACATCCCTATGACATTCGACTTCACCGGCAAGCGCATCGTGGTCGCCGGCGGCAGCCGCGGCATCGGCCGCTCGATCGCCCTCGGCTTCGCCGAAGCCGGCGCCGCCGTCTCGATTTGCGCGCGCGGCGCCGAATCGCTTGCGGCGACATGCGGCGAGCTGGCGAAGTCAGGCGGCACCGCGCATGCCGCTCCTTGCGACCTCGCCGACGGCGCGGCGATCGAGCGCTACATCGCCGAGGCGGCTTCTGCGCTCGGCGGCATCGACGTGCTGGTCAACAACGCCTCGGGCTTCGGCGCCAGCGACGACGAGGCGGGCTGGGCGGCGAGCGTCGCCGTCGACATGATGGCGATCGTGCGCGCCTCGCAAGCCGCCCAACCGTCGCTTGAGACAGCGGCCGCCGGGAAACCCGGCAGCGCCTCGATCGTCAACATCTCGTCGATCTCGGCCTACCGCCCGAGCGTTCGCACGCCGCCTTACGGCGCGATCAAGGCGGCGGTCATTCACTACACGACGAGCCAGGCGGCGACGCTCGCCGGCAAGAACATCCGGGTCAATTGCGTGGCGCCGGGCTCGGTCGAGTTCCCCGGCGGCACCTGGGAGAAGCGCCGCACCGAGAACCCTGATCTCTACAACCGCGTCTTCGCCAGCATCCCCTTCGGCCGCCTCGGCCGCCCCGAGGAGATCGCCAATGTCGTCCTCTTCCTCGCCTC
>DATAQP010000465.1:0-2744 GCA_036264595.1 Allostellaceae bacterium | reverse complement strand
GGCGGCGTCCCTCTTTCGTTCCGGCGGGCGGCGTGTTAACGACTTTCCCCGGCGCAGCGGTATAATCGCACCGGACCATTACACGGTGATGGGATGACGCGGAGACTCTTTGGTACCGACGGCATTCGCGGTACGGCGAATGTCGAGCCGATGACCGCCGAGACGGCGCTCAAGGTGGCGATGGCTGCCGGCGCGCGCTTCCGCCGCGGCGATCACCGCCACCTCGTCGTCATCGGCAAGGATACGCGGCTCTCCGGCTACATGCTGGAGCCGGCGCTTACTGCCGGATTCATCGCCATGGGAATGGATGTCGTGCTCTCCGGCCCGCTGCCCACGCCGGCGATCGCCATGCTGACCCGCAGCCTGCGTGCCGATCTCGGCGTCATGATCTCGGCCTCGCACAACCCCTATCAGGATAACGGCATCAAGCTCTTCGGCCCCAGGGGCTACAAGCTGTCCGACGAGATCGAGGCCTCGATCGAGGCCGAGGTCACCGCCGGGCTGGCGCCGCGCGCCTCCTCCGACCTGCTCGGCCGCGCCAAGCGGATGGAGGATGCCGGCGGCCGCTACATCGAATTCGTCAAGGCGACGCTGCCGCGCCGGCTGCGTCTCGACGGGCTCAAGATCGTCATCGATTGCGCCAACGGCGCTGCCTACAAGGTGGCGCCGACCGTGTTGTGGGAGCTCGGCGCCGAGGTCATCCCGCTCGGCGTCACGCCGGACGGGCTCAACATCAACCATGATTGCGGCACGGTGGCGCCCTGGGCGATGCAGCGCGAGGTGGTCGCGCGCGGCGCCGATATCGGCATCGCCCTCGACGGCGACGCCGATCGCCTGCTGATCGCCGACGAGCGCGGCCGCCTGCTCGACGGCGACCAGCTGATGGCGCTGATCGCTGCCTCGTGGCACGCTGCCGGCAAGGTCACCGGCGACGGCATCGTCGCCACGGTGATGTCGAATCTCGGTCTTGAGCGCCATCTCAAGGGGCTCGGCCTCGCCCTGCATCGCACCGTGGTCGGCGACCGCTACGTCGTCGAGCAGATGCGTGCGCGGGGCTGCAATATCGGTGGCGAGCAATCCGGCCACATCATTCTCAGCAACCATTCGACGACCGGCGACGGGCTCATCGCCGCGCTGCAGGTCCTGGCGACGCTGGTCGAGCGCCAGCTCCCGGCCAGCGTGACATGCAACGTCTTCACCGCCATCCCCCAGTTGCTGAAGAACGTCCGCTTCGGCGCCGGCGCGCCGCTCGAGGCGACGCCTGTCGTGGCGGCGATCGCCGATGCCGAGCGGCGGCTCGGCAATTCCGGACGTCTGCTCATCCGCAAATCCGGCACCGAGCGACTGATCCGCGTCATGGCCGAAGGCGAGGACGAGGCGCTCGTCACCGCCATCGTCGACGAGATCTGCGCTGCCATACACGACGTGTCGCCGCCGCTCGACAAGTCCCAGGCAGCGGAATGAAAGGCCGGGTCCTCGTCGTCGCCGGCTCCGATTCCGGGGCGGGGGCGGGGATTCAGGCCGACATCAAGACGATCGGCGCGCTCGGCGGCTATGCGACGACGGCGATCACCGCGCTCACCGCGCAGAATACGCGCGGCGTCCAGGCGGTCATGGCGGTGCCGCCCGACTTCATCCGCCGCCAGATCGAATCGGTGTTCGACGATATCGGCGCCGATTGCATCAAGACGGGCATGTTGCACAGCGTCGCCGTGCTCGAGATGGTTGGCGCATTCATCGCCGCGCGCGCGCCCGACCTGCCGCTCGTCGTCGATCCCGTGCTGGCGGCGACCGACGGCACGCTTCTGCTCGACGAATCCGCGCTCGACATGCTGAAGCGGCTTCTCATCCCGCGCGCCACCGTGCTGACGCCCAACGTGCCGGAGGCCGAGGCACTGACCGGTACGGCACTGCACGACATCGACGCGATGACGCGCGCCGCCCAGGCGCTGGTCGCGCTCGGCAGCCGCTACGTCCTCGTCAAAGGCGGCCATCTGCCGGGCGCGCTTGTGCAGGACGTTTTCGTCGGCGCCGGCGAGACGACCGTCCTCGAGAGCGCGCGCATCGAGACGAGCAGCACGCACGGCACCGGCTGCACCCTCGCCTCGGCAATCGCCGTCGGCCTCGCCCAGGGCATGAAGCCGCTGGCCGCAGCGCGCCGCGCGCGCACCTATCTCAGCGAGGCGATCCGCAGCGCGCCCGGGCTGGGCAGCGGCCACGGGCCGCTCAACCACATGCACACGGTCTCCCCATCAGCGATGCGAGGTCAGGGATGACGAAGCCGAAGAGTATCACCGGGCGCTGCGAATGCGGCGCGGTCCGGTTCACCGTCACCGGCGCGTTGCGCGACGTGGTCGATTGCCATTGCGGCCAGTGCCGGCGCTTTCACGGCCATGTCGCCGCCTATACCAACGCCGCCCGCGCCGATGTCGATTTCGCCGAGGAGCGCGGCCTGCGCTGGTACCGCTCGTCGAACTTCGCTCAGCGCGGCTTCTGCGGCGAGTGCGGCGCCAGCCTGTTCTGGCAGCGCGACGGCGGCGCCGATGTCTCGATCGCCGCCGGCTGTCTCGATGCGCCGACCGGCCTGCACACGGCCAGCCACATCTTCGTCGCCCATCGCGGCGATTACTACGAGATCACCGACGGGCTGCCGCAGCACGCCGACGGCGGGACCTAGACGACGGCGAGATCGGCCTGCTGCGGCGCCTCGTCGAGAAGTTCGGCGACGATGCGCAAGCCGCGCT